>JBAXCM010000049.1:0-15242 GCA_037141475.1 Verrucomicrobiota bacterium
CGCCGCCACTTTCACGACCCTCGACAACCCGGCCCCAAAGCATCAGGCGGCAAGCCACCCGTCAAAGCGCGCGCCGCACAGGGCGAGCATGGCTGGGATCCGGTGGCCATGTGGTATGACAAATTGGTGGGCGAAAGCGGCTCGGACTACCACCAGCAGGTGATCTTGCCAGCCGCGCTTCGGCTGCTAGACCCGCGGCCCGGCGAGGCGGTTATCGACGTGTGCTGCGGCCAAGGCGTGCTTTTCAAGCCATTATTGGCCGCAGGAATTTCCAAAATCACCGGAATCGATGCCAGTCCGCAATTGATAGCGGCGGCCAAGGTGCGCCATGGGGCTGAGCAGCGGGTGCGCCTGATCACGGCAGATGCCTGTGCAGCTGGGACGTGGGCGGATGGCAGCCACGACGCAGCCACCTGCGTGATGGCGGTGCACGATGTGGCCGATGCAAAGGCGCTTTTTTCCAACATGGCCCTTGCACTCAAGCCTGGGGGGCGTGCGGTGGTGGTGTTGATGCACCCGTGTTTCCGGATTCCGAAGCAGAGCCACTGGGGGTGGGATGGGGAGCAAAAGATCCAGTATCGGCGTCTGGATGCGTACGCCACGGCGGGTGACGTTGCCATCACCACCCATCCGGGGAAAGCCACCGGTGAGCAGACATGTTTTCATCATCGGCCGTTGGCGGAGTTGCTCAACGCCATCGGTCAAGGCGGGCTGGCCGTGACCGCCTGTGAGGAGCTTTACAGCCATCGCCGCTCACAGACGGGTGGCCCGTTCAGCAAGGCCGAGCACCGCGCCGCCCAAGAATTCCCCTTGTTCCTGGCACTCACCGCCCGGCGCTTTTGATGTCTCACTCGGGTTTCAAGGACCTTTGCCACGGCCCAAACGCAATTCGCTGGTAATCCCGGGCGCTTTTGTTGCAACCTCCGGCATGCCCTGCTCTCTGATGCCTGATTGTGCGATGTGGACTCGCCTCCTGCTGCCAACAGCAGCGCTGCTTGTGAGTGCCGCCGCGACGCTTGCCGAGCAAACCGACAATTGGCCCCACTGGCGCGGCCCGTCAGATGAAGGCTCTGCCCAATCCGGTAGCTATCCGATAAAGTGGGACGCAAACAGCGGCCTTCAATGGAAGCTGTCTCTCCCGGGCAAGGGGTGTTCCACACCAATTGTCTGGAACAAACGCATTTACCTGACCGCCCCGGTCGGCGAAGAGGATGCCCTGCTGGCTTTGGGCTGGAGTGGCAAACCTCTCTGGCAAACGACCCTTGGCAAGGGCATTGCCGGCAAACATGGCAACGGATCCAGCAGCAACCCGTCTCCCACCACCGATGGCCATGGGCTTTTTGTCTGCTTCAAAAGCACAACCCTAGCAGCTCTGGAACTCGACGGCAAACTGCGCTGGAAAACCAATCTGCAGGAGCGCTTCGGCAAGCTGGACCTGTTCTGGGATGCCTGCATCTCTCCGGTGCTCACCACCACTGACGTGGTTGTGGCGGTGCTCCATCATGGCGACTCATACCTCGCTGCTTTCGACAAAACCACAGGCGATCTGCACTGGAAAACTGCCCGCAATTACCAGACACCCACCGAAGGCGACCATGGTTACTCCACACCACTTCTCATCAGCCACGAGGGACACGAGGCCCTGCTTGTCTGGGGTGGCCAGCACTTGACCGCTCACGCAGCAGTGGACGGGAAATTGTTATGGGACTGCGGCGACTTCAACCCGGATTCCACTGACAACTGGCCCGCCGTTGCCTCACCCGTCGTGGCCGACGGCATCGCGATCGTTCCTTACGGACGAGGCACCCGCTTACATGGCATCCGCCTTGGCGGCAGCGGCGACGTCACCGCAAGCCAGCGGATTTGGCAAAGGCAGGACACCGGTTCCTTTGTGCCAACACCTGCCGTTTTCAAGAACCGGATCTATCAGCTGCGTGACCAGGGGCAGGTGGAGTGCATCGACCCTGCGTCCGGCAAGACCTTGTGGAGTGGGAAGTTATCTAAACAAAATGGCGGATTCTATGCATCCCCAGTCATTGCCGATGGCAAACTTTATGCGGTGAGTGAGGACGGCATGGTCTTTGTCGCGCGGCTCGGCGATCCATTTGAAATCCTTTCGAAAAATGACATGGACGAACAAATCATCGCCTCACCGGTTCCGGTGGCAGGGCGGATTCTTCTTCGAGGTGCAAAACATCTCTTTTGCGTTGGGACGGATTAGAAGGTGGTTGCGTGCGCCGGTCATCGAACGCGATGAGAGAACCGGCAACCCGCAATCCCCTCGCAAGAGTGAGGGCAAAGGCACACCGCAAGGCGGAGTCATTTCGCCATTCCGGGCAAACGTCTTACGTGCGATAATTCACGCATCGGGTGTTGCCCGTTCCAAGGCGCAAAGCGTGGAAATCGTTCTCCGCAACGTGAAAGAAATCACCCCGCAATCCGTATGCACTGTCCTCCACCCTGGCGAGAAGGCAGCAGTCCCTGTGACCGTGCGCCTCGACGGCCAAACCATCCGCCTGACTGTCCCGCTGCAACGCGGATGCGGAATGGTGAGATTTGAGAACAAAGATGCTGCTACCAACTCAACTCACAACTAATCCCCAATCATGAATCCGATGATCAAACGTGTGAAATTGGGCTTGTCAGCCGCTGCGCTTTTGTTACTCGCATCGCGGGCATCCGGGCAACCAGCAGCCGAGGGCGAACCGATTGTCGCCAGACAATCATTCGTCATCAACGGGCCGGCCGGCGGGGCTAGCAGCGCGATGGCCGCTGGACCCATCATTGGCAATGGCGATGTCGGCGCCATGTTATCTGGCCCAGCGGATGACCTAACCTTCCACATCGGCAAGAATGACGCATGGGGAAAGATCTCCCAATCTGTCATGGCAGTGGGCCGGATTCACATCAAAATACCTGCCTTGCAGGGCGCGACCCTGAAGACCACGGTAGATATGCAACATGCGGAATTATCCGGCGAATACGTCAAAGGCAACGCCGCTCTGATATCCCGCTCATGGGTGGATGCCAACCACAATCTGCTGTGCATCGAGCTGGCTAACAAAGGATCAGAGCCTCTGACCATGACGTTGCAGGGCACGAACGGAACTTCATTTATCTATGAGCCGGACGCTGCCAATCCCAGCCCCGACAGCCGCAAGATTGCGGTCGCCATCAGCATCCCCGGTGCTGCCGACGCCAGCCATCTCACACTGCAACCCACTAAAACGAGCGTCGTCGTCGCAGCCATTTTGAGCGACCTCGACTGCAAGGGCAAGGATCCGTTAGCCGAGGCCGAAGCGTTGACTGCGGCGATGACGCTGGACAAGATCGCGGAATTTGGCGCCTCGCATCGCCGATGGTGGCAGGACTTCTGGAGCAAATCATTCATCGAGATTCCTGACAAGGTCCTCGAACAACACTGGTATGCGTCGCAGTACATCATGGCATCATGCAGCCGCTCCGGCAAGGTGGCACCCGGCCTGTGGGGCAACTGGCTTACCACAGATAAACCTAACTGGCATGGCGACTTTCATTTAAACTATAACTTCCAAGCACCCTACTTCGGTGTCTACGCCGCCAACCATGCCGATGTCTCCCTGCCACTCTATCAGGCTATCAATGAATTTGTCCCGCGCGGCAAGAAAATCGCGAAAAAAAGGGGTTGGAAGGGCGTTCATTTTCCGGTCAGCATCGGCCCGTGGGGCATGTGCCCTGAGGGCGACGATAGCGATTGGGGCCAACGCAGCGACGCAGCATACGCCGCGCTCAACTTCATTTGGTACTACCAGTACACCCAGAACCAAGAGTGGCTCCGAAAAACTGGCTACTATTTCTTGCGCGAGGTTGCCGATTTCTGGGAGAATTACCTGAAGTTCGAGAATGGTCGCTACGTCATCTACAGCGACTCGATGCATGAGGGATCTGGACCGGACGTGAACAACCTTCTGTCATTGGGATTGGTGAGCACGCTTTTCAAGAACATGCTGGTGATGAGTGCGGACTTGGGGGTGGACGAGGACCGGCGCGCCAAGTGGAAGGAGATATGCGGGAAGCTGAGCGCCTTTCCCACACAGGAGCGCAATGGCAAGACAGTCTTTCGCTACTCGGAAAAGGGCATGGACTGGTGTAATGATAACACGCTCGGTGTCCAGCATATCTTCCCGGCCGGGGCTATCGGATTTGATAGCGATCCGAAGCTGCTGGAAATTTCCCGCAACATGATTCAAGCGATGGGACGCTGGAGTGACGGTAACGGATTCGCCACGTGGTATAGTGCCTGTGCTCGAGTCGGTCATGATCCAAAGGAGATTTTGGCGGGGCTGCGTAATGAGAGTGGCAGGCATTCAATGCCCAACCGCTTGCTCTCCTATGGTGGTGGTGGCATTGAAAATTGTGCTGGCTTTCACGCGCTCAACGAGATGCTTCTGCAGAGCCATGAAGGCGTGCTGCGCTTCTTCCCGTGCTGGCCCAAGGATATGGATGCAAAATTCGGGACTTTGCGTGCAGTCGGCGCATTTCTTGTCTCAGCAGAGGTCAAGAGCGGCGAAATCTCAGGAGTGAAAATTGTCAGCGAAATGGGCAAAGATTGCATCGTCATCAATCCATGGCCTGGCAGAAATGTCAATCTAATCAGGAACGGCGGCAAGCTGGGATCACCTGCCGAAACCAAACAGGGCGAGCGATTCTCCCTCAAGACAGCGGTGAACGATGCCATTGAACTCATTCCCGAGAAATAACCAAACATGAAGACCCGGGTGAATCATCTAATCCACTGCGTCGCGGGATGCATGCTCGCCGCAAGTGCCTCAACACAAGCTGCCGAGGCAACTCACCTGCGCTGCGAATACCTCGAAAGCCCGCTCGGCATCGAGGCGAGCCAACCGCGGCTGAGTTGGGCCATCGAATCGAATCGCCGCAGTGAACGGCAGATCGCCTATCAGATATTGGCAGCGAGTTCGGGCGATCTTTTGAAACAGGACAAGGGGGATCTGTGGGATAGCGGACAGGTGAACTTTGACCCATCCACCCAGGTGGAGTACCGTGGCAAGCCGCTGAACTCAGGTGCCGCCGCCTACTGGAAAGTGCGGGTGTGGGTTGCCACAGGAGATAAGGCGGGCGGACCCATGGGAAATCCCTCGGCCTGGAGCCAGCCGGCGAAGTGGACGATGGGTCTCCTGAAAGCGGATGATTGGAAGGCGCAATGGATATCATTTCGTGACACCATGGCTTTGCCGGATAAGCCCGGCGAGCTGATTCTTCCGCCCGCCCATCACTATCGAAAAGAGTTCTCCGCAAACAAACCTATAACTCGTGCCACCCTGTTCTCCTCGGCGCTTGGCCTTTGCGAGATGCACCTCAACGGTGCGAAAATCGGCGAAGCACTTTTTGAACCGGGCTGGTCCGATTACCTGAAACGAGCCTATTACCGGACATACGACGTCACCCCAATGATCAAGCAGGGCAGCAATGCGCTGGGCGCAATTGTGACTGACGGTTGGTATGCGGGCTACGTCGGCTACGCCCTGATGTGTGGCTATGGCCCGAACCATCTTGGCCGCTATCTCTACGGAAAAACACCCGCCCTGCTCGCTCAATTGCAGCTGGAATATGCCGACGGGTCCAAGGAGATTATCGGCACGGATCCATCGTGGCAGGTCAGCGGAGACGGACCAATTCGCGAAGCTGATATCATTATGGGCGAAAGTTATGACGCGAGAAATAACGATCCCGACTGGTGCAAATCCGGTGACAGCATCGCCTCGAAATGGACGAACGCTATCCCCGCCGCAGACAACGGAAGCCTGAAATCAGTATTCGCAGAACCGGGCCACTCGCGCCCTGTCGAACTCGGGTTCCAGCGTCCCGCCCGAATGCAAGCCTATCCCGCGCCGCCGGTGCGCGTGACACAGGAGCTAAGAGCTAAGTCCATAACCGAACCATCCGCAGGGGTCTATGTCGTTGATCTCGGCCAGAACTTCGCCGGTTCTATCCGCCTCAAAGTCAGGGGATCCGTCGGTTCGCGCATCCAGATCCGCTACGGCGAGATGCTGCACAAAGACGGCCGTCTCATGACCGAAAATCTCCGCCGCGCCCGCGCCACGGATTTTTATACCCTGTGCGGCGACGCGGACGGCGAAACTTGGAGCCCATCCTTCACCTATCACGGATTCCAATTTGTGGAACTAACAGGCCTCCATGGCAAGCCCGATCTTGACACCGTCACCGGCTTGGTCATCCACAGCGACATGCCGCTGGTCGGTGAGTTTTCCTGCAGTGATCCCGTCATGACCCGCTTCGCACAGAACGCGAAGTGGACGCAGCGTGCCAACTTCTTGGAAGTGCCGACCGACTGCCCCCAGCGTGATGAGCGCCTCGGCTGGATGGGTGATGCGCAGGTGTATGTTAGGACTGCCAGCTATTTTGCCGACATCGCGGCCTTTTACACCAAGTGGCTGGATGACTTGGAAGAAGCCCAGCGCCCTGAAGGCCCATACGCGGACTACAGCCCGTATCCCATGGCACACGGCAACTCGACATTCGGCACGGCATGGACGGACGCCGGCATCATCTGCCCCTGGACGATCTGGCAGGTGTATGGAGACAGGCGGGTGATTTCATGTCATTGGGCCTCGATGAAGCGCTTCATGGCCTGGCGCCTGCAAGCGGATCCGAAATTGCAGGGTGTCCGCCTAGGCAACGAGTGGGGCGACTGGCTGAACGTCAACGAATCCACACCGATAGATTTCATTGACCTGTGTTATCATGCCTTGGACGCCAAGATGATGGCCGAAATGGCCGAGGCGATCAATGCCGGGGACGACGCCGCAAAATTCCGCCAACTCTTCACCGATGCTTCGGCCTCATTCCAAAAACATTATCTCAAGCCGGATGGAAGTTTAGCCGTGGACACGCAAACTGCTTATGTGTTAGCCTTGTGGGTGGGGCTGCTGCCAGAATCCTTGTCATCCAAGGCGGCGGGCTTGCTGGCAGATAAGATCAGGAAAAACGACACTCGCATGGCCACTGGTTTTCTTGGCACCAAGCCACTTCTTGGCGTGCTTACGAAATATGGACAGCACGATTTGGCGGTCAAGCTGTTCTTGAGTCGGCGCTTTCCGTCGTGGGGCTACGAGGTGGTCAACGGTGCAACCAGCGTGTGGGAGCGCTGGGACAGTTATACCACCGAGTTCGGCTTCAACGGTGCTGGCGGCAATCAAAATGCCGGCATGAATAGCTTCAGTCATTATTCGTTCGGTGCTGTCATGGAATGGGCGTTTCGGGACTTGGCAGGCATTGATACCCGAACTGCAGGCTTCGGAAACCTCATCATCCGCCCTGGTTTGCCCGCTGCCTCCACGCCAGAGGCCGCTCCGCTGTCTTGGGTCAAAGCCAGCTACAAACACCCGAACGGACTTATTGTTAGCAATTGGAAGTACGATGGCACAAAACTAACTATGGAAGTAACGATCCCAGCCAACACGACTGCAACCGTGTTTGTCCCGGCGAAAGATGCCGCTGGAGTGACCGAATCCGGCAAACTGGCAACCACAGCTGAAGGTGTGAAGTTTCTACGGATGGATGCCGGCACCGCAGTTTTTGCCGTGGGCTCCGGTACCTACCAGTTCCAATCCTCACACCCATGAAAATTCTCATCGCACTGGTGGGTCTGATTGCAGTTGCCAACTCCGCCTTCGCCGGTTCCTTTGTGGTGACCACCTCCCCCGGCGGCACAGACCCGCTTGCATTGCGTCTTGCGATTGAAGACCTAATGACGACCTTTGGCCCGCGTTACACAATGGGCCGTGAATTTCTCCAGCGCCTCACGGAACTGGACCTCCAACTCCACAAGACAGACACGGCGGCACCCGCAGCAAAGGCCATGTTAGCCCTCCAGCGCGAGGCCCTTCTCGCCAATCCCCTGCTCGATTTTGACCAATTGTTAGTCCTTAAACGCCGATTTCCAAAACCAGAGGATGCCCGAAGCGCCATGGGCGGAGCCCTCGGAGTGGGCACCCTCAACGCTCACACCAGCGATGACACACCGCGCCAGGGACCATGGATCGACGAACTGACACTATTATCTAACATCCGAGGCGAGGTGACATCGACCACTCTCTATCAACCCGGTAACAATGAAACCCTGATTGACCCAGTGCTCCATTTCGACGCCGATCGGGTGCTCTTCGCCAAACAAGGCACGACTGAGAAGAACTGGCGTTTGTGGGAGATTGGAACCAATGGCAAGGGTCTCCACCAGGTCACGCCTGATGAAGGCGCGGATGTCGGGCACTTCGATCCATGTTATCTTCCGGACGGACGGATTGTGTTTGCCTCAACTGCGGTATATCAGGGATTGCCATGTGAGTTCGGCGGCCAGGCGATGACCTGCCTTGATCTGCTGGACACGGCGACGCAAAAAGTCCGGCAACTCACCTTCGAGCAGGACAGCGACTGGTGCCCCACGATGCTGCCTAACGGCCGCGTGCTCTATCAGCGATGGGAATACACCGACCAATCGCATTCCAATTCACGAATGCTCTTCCACATGAACCCTGATGGCACCGACCAGCGCGAATTCCGCGGCAGCGGGTCCTGGTTTCCCGGATCGTTCTTCTATGCCAAAGCGATCCCCGGAGAAACCCACCAAGTCATTGGCGTGGCCGGCGGGCATCATGGCACACCGCGCTCGGGCCGCCTGCTGATCCTCGATCCGAGTCAGGGCCGGCACGATGGCGAGGGAATCGTGCAGGAGATTCCCGGCCGTGGCAAAGCGGTGGAACCGATCGTGCGCGACCGCCTCGTGGATGGCGTTTGGCCTCAGTTTCTGATGCCTTGCCCGCTCAGCTCTAAATATCATCTTGTAGCTGCAAAACTCAGGCCCGACGCACTCTGGGGAATCTATCTGGCGGATGTGTTTGATAACCTAACTCTCATACAGGAACTCGATGGGGCGGCGCTACTGTGGCCCTCAGCTATCCAAAAATCCCCGAAGCCCCCGGCGATTCCCGACCGCGTCAATCTAGCCAGCAACGAAGCCACCGTTTTCATTGCTGATATCTACCAAGGACCTGGCCTCAAGGGCATCCCACGAGGCACCGTCAAAAACCTCAGGATTATCGAGTATTACTTCTCGCGCCGCGGCTTCGGCGGGCTCTACGGAACACTCGGCCTCGACGGCCCATGGGACGTGAAACGCATCCTCGGCACCGTTCCAGTCGAAACCGATGGCTCGGTGAATTTCCGAATTCCGGCGAATTCACCACTGGCGCTCCAACCATTGGATGGAAAAGGGCAGGCCCTGCAACTCATGCGCAGTTGGTTCGTTGGCATGCCGGGCGAGGCGGTGTCTTGCGCCGGTTGTCACGAACCGCAGAACGAGGCGTCACTCAACCGTCCGGCGCTGGCATTGCGGCATGCTCCTACTGCCATCAATCCGTGGCACGGCCCTGCTCGCGGGTTCTCCTTCGTTCGCGAAGTCCAGCCAGTCCTCGACAAATACTGTGTTACTTGTCACGACGGCAGCCAGACGGAGCGCCCGATCCTCAAGGGCGGAATCAACCTAACAGACTGGTCAAGCCAGCTCGCAGGGCGCTGGGACGGTGGTGGAAAATTCACAGAATCCTACTTTCAACTCCAGCGTCATGTCCGCCGTCCGGGGATTGAGGGTGACCGGCAGATGTTCACTCCGATGGAGTTTCACTTCAGCACCACGGAACTCGGCCAGATTCTAACACGTGGCCATTATGGCGTGAAGTTAGATACAGAAGCATGGGATCGCCTGGCCACATGGGCGGACCTGAATGCTCCATTTTACGGAACTTGGGGCGAGATTCCCCAGTTCTCAAAAGACCCTGCTGGAGCCGCCCGTCTCGCCACGGTGAGTGCCCGTGCGATGGAGTTGCGCCGCCTGCATGTTCCCTCCGGGCCGCATCCAGATTACGAGGCAATCCCAGCAACACCTCCGGTGGATGTTAGACCCGTTGTTCCAGTCAAAACCGAGCGTCCAAAGGACAATCCATGGGTCTGCGACGGCTGGCCATTTGATAAAGCCAAGGCCATCGCTAAACAATTGGATGCCACACCTGACGGCAAGGTGACTCGCTCGCTGGACCTCGGCGACGGCGGAATATTGGAATTGGTTCGCGTGCCGGGTGGCAAATTCATCATCGGCTCGACCGACGGCCCGCCGGATGAATCCCCCAGATCAATTGTCGAGGTAAGGCCGTTTTGGATGGCCAAATGCGAAACGGCCAACCGCGAGTTCCGCCAGTTCATCCCCGATCACGACAGCCGGACAGAGGACCGTCACGGCTATCAATTCGGACGCCTCGACTACGATGCAAACAAGCCGGAACAACCCGCCGTCAGGGTCACCTGGGATGACGCATCGGCCTTCTGCCAATGGCTCTCAAAGAGAACTGGACTGTTAGTCAAACTGCCTACCGAAGCCCAGTGGGAATGGTCGTGCCGCGCTGGCACCACCACCCCATTCTGGTTCGGCGGACTCGATGCCGACTATTCATCCTTCGCCAACCTCGGCGACAAGATGCTCTCACAATTTGCCGCCGACACCGCCCTGGATAATTATGAGACAGCCCGCCCGATGAGCAACCCCAACCGGTATGACGACTGGATTCCGCACGATAACCGGATCAACGACAACGGATTCATCGCCGAACCAGTGGGCAAATACCAACCCAATCCTTGGGGCCTGCAGGATATGCACGGCAATGTATGGGAATGGACTCGCTCAGCCTCACTTCCCTATCCGTATCGAGACAACGACGGCCGTAACAGCACTGATTCTGACAAAGGTCTGAGGGTCGTCCGGGGTGGGTCTTGGTATGACCGGCCGAAGCGCTGCACCTCCAGCAGTCGTCTATCCTATCAGCCGTGGCAGCGTGTTTTCAACGTGGGATTCCGCGTGGTCTGCGAGGACCCATGATGTCCATGACTCATTTCCGGGAAATCGGGCCGACCAGCAGACCGAGACACAGGCCCATCAACAACGAATCAATCTTATGCAAAGAAACGACATCCCTCCCAGTCATTCTCAACTGGTTCAACTCCACATTCCTCTCACTTTGAAGCAGAAGGCGACGCCCCTCGCCCTCTGCTTCATGACGCTAGGTGCCCTCCACGCGCTTGCCGATGAGACCACACCGCCCAACCCGGCCCTGATGCTGCAAAGCCCGTCTGCCATCGCCGAACCCTATCCGTTGCTAAACGGCGGAGCGCTAGTCGCTGCCCGCGCCGTCAAGGAATCGCCGGACCCACTTGTGGCCTATCAGTGGAAGAACCCCAAGGCTTCCGATGCCCTGCAAATCTATTTCCTCAAACCGGCGGCCGCAGTGTCCGATCACCCTGAGGCCTTTGATAACCTCAGCTCCGCCACCGCCCCCGCCTCTAACATCACGGTCAAGGGCGCAGGTTCTATCCGCTTGGACTTTGGGGTTGAGAGCGGCGCGTGGATTGAATTCGATAGTCCGGACTGCCCGGGCGAGGTGGAGATGGCCATCAGCGAGTACAATGAACCGGGGATTAACAAAACGAAGGCGGCGGTCAAGTATGGCAACACCTATCGCCTGGAACTCAACAAGGAACTCTACGAGGGCGTGCGCTTCGCCTGGATCAACGTCAAGGCGCCTGACAAGCCATGGCATATCACCGCCATCCGCGCCGTATGTCAGGTCAAGCCCACGAATTACGTGGGCAGTTTTTCCTGCAGCGATCCGCTGCTAACGAAGGCATGGTATATGTCGGCGTACGGCGTGAAGGCCTCGCTGTGCAAGGACTATTTCGGGTCCATCCTGATGGATCGCGGGGACCGCATGTCATGGACAGGTGATGCGCACACATCGCAAGCGGCGGCACTGGTCGCCTTCGGCAATCTGGATTTGATCAAGAAGAACATCGATAACACATCCACCCAGAGCAACGGCATCCGCAGTTATTCGCTCTACTGGGTGCTGAGTTTGCTGGATTACTTTCAATACAGCGGCGACGCGGCGACCCTCGAAGGATATATCAAGAACGCCTGCGCCAAACTCGATGATGCCTACACGGTGTTCGGCAAGGATCCAGCACTCAGATTCTACGGCTGGGATGAACGCCTGTGCGCCGGCTTTGAAATTTGGTTCAGATCCTGCCAGGAAGCCCAGAATGCCTACAAAATGCTCTCAATCCGCGCTTGGAACGACTTCGCCGCCGCGATGGGCCAATGCGGACGCAAGGACCTGCAGGAGAAGTATCTAGGCTATGCCAAGGAGAAAATGGCGGAGTTGCGCCAGAGCGACGCCTGGCTCGCGGGCTTCGGCCTGCATGCCGCCGCAGATGCCATCAACACCGGCAAGCTCAACCACGCCGAACAAACCACTCTGTTTGATAAATGGTTTACGGACCGGGTCAACCGCGTCTCGCTCACCCCCTTCAACCAGTACTTCATCATCCAGGCCATGGCACGCATGGGCAAACACGACGACGCCTTAAGCTCGGTGCGAGACATGTGGGGCGGGATGGTCAACTTCGGTGCCACCACCACCTTCGAGGTCTATCGACCGTCGTGGAATGAGGCACTGACACCGAACGCCGCCGTACCTAACAGCCAGAGCGGAATCGTCAGCCTGTGCCATCCATGGGGCGCTGGTGTGGTCAAGTGGCTCAATGAAGAAGTGCTGGGAATCGTGCCCACCCAGGCAGGTTTCAAGACCTATGATATCATGCCGCATCCGGGCGGAACACTCACCCGGGTGGCTGGGGAGACCCCCACCCCGCACGGCACCATCCGCGCCAGCTTTGACCTATCATCCGGCACCGGCGAGGTTACGGCGCCACAGGAAACTCTTGGTCGAATCGGTGTTCCCAAGGTTGGCAAGACCATTACTAACATCTCCATCAACGGCAAACTCGCTTGGGATGGCACCTATCATGCGGTGGACGGCATCGCCGAAGCAAGCCAAAACGAGGAGTTTGTGGTATTCAGCGGCGTGCAACCTGGAAGTTATGCACTAACCACCGCCTACAACGGCAAGACTCCCGCATATATTGAACCGCCGGTGAAGTATGCCGCGGAATCGCTCAAGCCGGACACCACCACCAGCGGCGACTGGGGGGGCGCGTACGGCAAGGATGGCTATGTGCTATGCAATTACCACGGTGAGAAGCGCGATGAGAAATCCTTGCCAGAATATGTGACGTCTCTGGACTATTACCGTGCCTTCCCGAAAAGCGGCGTGCCCGATCCCACCGTGTGGGCCACTGCCACCACAGACAAACGGGCGCTTGCCCCCAATATCCGCAACAGTCCAACTCGCAATGCCACCTGCTACTCAAACAATGATCAGACGATGACCGTCACCATCGGCATCAACGGCAAGCACGAGTATCAACTGGCGCTGTACTTTGTGGACTGGTCTAACAAAGGAAGCCGGATGGCGGTGGAGATGTTTGACGCCACTACCCTCAACCTGATCGCCCCGGTCAAGATATTGGACCATTTTTCAGGCGGCACGTATTTGATATACAAGTACAATCAATCGGCGAAGTTTCGCTTCAACAAGGTACGCGGGGAGTTGGCCACGCTCAGTGGAATCTTCTTTGATCCAGCGAATGCCTCCGCCACAATCAAGGATTACGGGACCAAGAAGTATCTTCATCTATCCAAAGACCTGCCTCATGCGGAACCCAATCCCTGGAAACTCGTGTGCACCATGCCCTACAACTGCCATTTCCAGCCATCGATCGAACTGGAGGCTCCAGCCGGCAAGGAAATCCGCTTCAACTCAAGCAACCCACTCGTCCTATATCTCACCCCCACGGAAACTGCAACCACTCAGGAAGGCGTCCGGACGTACGAGGCACAGCACTGGGTGAGCGGCGAGGGGGCCATCTACACGATTCCTGCTGGCGTCACCGTCAAGACGGTGAAGTATCGCGAAACAGGCTTTGACACGACGTTTGCCGGTTCATTTGAGTGCAACGACAATGACTACAACATCCTGTGGCAAAAGGCGGCGCGCACCGCCTACATCTGTATGCGCGACCACTTCTATGACTGCCCGGACCGCGAACGGGTTGGTTTTTGGGGCGACGGCACGCCGGAGTTGAACCAGTGCTTCTATATCTTTGATTCCAAGGCCCATCAATTGGCCAAGGACCTGGTTCGCCGCAAACTGGAGCCCAAGTTCTATCCAGGCCAACACCTCGAGTTTCTCGGCGAGTACGGCCTGTGGTTCTATTACCTCCACAGCGGTGACCTCGAGTCGATCCGTGCCGTCTATGACCAGACCAAGACGTTCCTGTTTGACACCTATCAGTGCGGCAACCCAAAGACTTGGTTTGACTGGGGCGTCGAGGTCAAAGACACCGCAGTCATCGAGGCGTGTTTCCTCTACATCGACTTGAAGGCCCTGAGCAAAATGGCGCTAGTCACCGGGCATGAGGCTGACGTACCGGCGATCGCCTCAAAACTTGAGGCTATCAAGAGCAGCTTTGACGCCAAGTTTTGGCAAGGGAGTTATTACAAGTCGTCGCAGGTGAGCACGCCGGATGACCGAGCCAACGCCATGGCCGTCAACGCCGGTCTGGCGGATCCATCAAAGTGGCAGGCAATTTATGAGAACGTCCTGACCAAAAAGTTCAACGCCAGCAATTTTTTTGATCGCTGGGTATTTGAGGCGCTGTGCACCATGGGCAAGCAGGAATACGCGATGCTGCGGATGTATGATCGCTACAAGACGATGATCCCGTGCAGCATCACCACCCTGTGGGAAGGCTATGACCGCTGGTGGGCCTCGGTGACCAATGCCTATGAAGAGCCCAGTTCTCTCAATCACGGCTGGAATCCCCCTGCCCTGTTCCTGTCGCAGAACATCACCGGAGTGGCCCCGGTCGAACAAGGCTGGACGACCTATCAAGTCATGCCCAAGGAGGCTTTTCTAACATCATTCAAGGTGGTCGTGCCAACGATCAAGGGCCAAGTGACGGCGTCCTTGAAAAAGACTCCAACCGAATATGCGCTAGGCCTCACATCGCCCGCTGGGACCACCGCCATCGTCGGCATTCCCAAAGGGTCATTCACCAAGCTCGACTCCATCACGGTGAATGGCACGCCGGTCTGGAAGATCTCATTCAACGGGAGCGTGGCTGGCAGCACCTGGCAAGGCGAGGATGATAACTATATCAAGTTCAAGGCAGCACCCGGCACCTGGCAATTTGTCGGACTCGGCACGCTGCCGCTC
>JBAXCM010000050.1:0-15161 GCA_037141475.1 Verrucomicrobiota bacterium
GGCTTAAACGGGCTTGGGCGTAGAACATGCGGGCGGTGGCGGTAGGATTGGGCTTGTCGCCGACCACCTGTTTGAGGGTTTCGACGAGTTGTTCGTCGAGTTGTTCGGCGAGGGCTTCCATTTCCTCTTTGGCAGGTTTTTTTCGCGGCACGAGGGTTTGGACCATG
Source organism: Verrucomicrobiota bacterium (assembly GCA_037141475.1). GTDB lineage: Bacteria > Verrucomicrobiota > Verrucomicrobiia > Verrucomicrobiales > Akkermansiaceae > Luteolibacter. The sequence continues at coordinate 168 of JBAXCM010000050.1, forward strand.
AGGTCGAGGAGGTACTCGACTTGTTGGACTGCTGGATTTCCGATGCGGGTGCGCAGGCTTTCGGCGAGGATTCGAGCGCCTTCCTCGCCTTTGCCTTCGCGGATTTTCATTTGGACGACTTTGCCTGCGGACAGGAGAGCCAACTGGCTTTCGGGATTGTCCTTAAGGAAGGCACCGTGCATCTCGGCAATGGCGCTCCAGTCTTTCTTTGCTTGCAGAATTGTGGTGGCGGAATCCAGAGCGTACTGGATCACGTCATCGGGGCTCTTGCTCCAGACGGCCTTCTTGAAGGCCTCTGCGGCTTCGTCGTCCATGTTCTTCTTTTTGTAGGTATCGGCCAGCAGGCACAGCATCGAACCATTGGAGACATCGGTTGGATGGTTCTTCATGAACTCTTCAATGTCGTTGATGATCTTGTCCGGTTGCACCCGCGGGTCGTTGGAATCCACGTACGAGAGGCGATACTGCATGTCCCCAGCATACAAACCGTTGGGATACTTGCTGAGGTACTCGGAGCAGGCAGCCACGGTTTTCTTGTATTCATTGCTCAGGAAATACGTCATCGCCATATAGTAAAGGGACGGCTCGTACAACTCGCTCTTGGGGTAGCTGCGGTTGACCTTTTCAAACATAGGCGTGGATAGCGCGAAATCAGCCGCGTCTCCGGCATTGAGGAAGTGTCCCAATCCTTGATAGAAGATAAAGCGGTCGAGGTGGGTAGATTTTGGGAAGCGGGATTCAAGGTCGGCATAGTAGGTGACAACTTCCGGCCATTTTGCTTGTTCGACGAGGAGTTCGCCGGCGAGGGTGGCGACGGCTTCGGCGTCGCTGGAGTCGGGATAGGCGGTGAGATAGGCCTTGCAGAGTTCGAGCAAGCCGGCGCTCTTTTTGAGCTCCTGCATGATGATGATTTCGGTGTAGGCGGCGATTTTGTTTTCGTTGTAGGTGGGGTACTTCAGGCGCAAAGTACTGAAGCAAAGCCGGGCCTCCTCACGGCGCTTGAGTTCATAGAAACAACGGCCGCGGCGATACAGCAGGGAAGCATCGAGATCCTTGATTTCCTTGATGGCGGCGAGGGCCTTCTCATTGGCTTCGAGGGCTGGGTTCAGGCTGGCGACGAGTTCGCGTGCGATTCCGCGCACCAAGGGTGCATTGGGATTCTTCTTCTCGTCAGCATCTTCCTTGGCGATGGCGCGATCCAGAATGGCAATGATCTTGCGCTGGGCGTCGAGCGATTGCGTTTGAATATCGACGACCTGGTTGCGGGAGGGAATCGTTTGAAAGATTGCGAGCGCCGTATCGAAGTCGTGCGCCATCATGCATTCATCGCCGCGTACAATCACCTGATTGGTGTACCAAGCAATGGCGTCCCGCACCCCGGCTTGATTCGTCAGGCGGTCGAGGTAATACACGAGGTCTTCAAGTTTACCTTCGTCGGCGAGCAGGTTGATGACGCCCACGGCAGCGGTGGTTTGGCTGGCACTGCGGATGTCCGCGCCCATCAACGACTTGAAGACGTCCATGGCTTCCTTGCGCTTGCCGGTATCGCTGTAGAGCATGGCGAGAGCCAAGCCCGCTTCGGCATTGAGCTTTGGATCCTTCATGGCCACCTTGAACACTTTGATGGCGAGTTCTTTCTTGGCCGCGTTGTCCTGACCCATGCATGCCTTACCCACGCCCAAGGCGCAGCGACTGGCATACATGCCATTGGGATATTTGGTGGCGCAGTCGGTGAAGGCTGTTTCAGCTTCGGCAAACTGGCTGGCGAGCAGATTGGCGAGGCCGATTTTGAAGTACAACTCCTCCATCATTTCATCATTGGCCGTCTGCGGGTTGAGCAGCTTGATGAGTGCTTCAAGTTTGGTGACGACGGTCGCGTATTCCTTGGCTTCAAATGCCGCCTCGGCTTCATGAAGCATTCGGTTGAGGGCTGCGATCGCCACGGTCTTGATGGGTGCCTTGGGTGGCACCAGCGGCGGGGTCGCCTGAGGCAGCGCCGCAGCAGTATCAATCAGGACTGTTGAGAGCGCGGTCCACGCGATAAGGGCAAATAAGGAGGTGGAGTTTCTGGCTGCCATGCGAAAGCGTTTTCAGGAGGGTAATGACATAGCTTCACCGGGTCAATGAAAAATCAAATGATTTTTTGATCTAACTGTCTGATTGCGGTGTTTCATTTGGCTTATCGAGCGGCGGCAAGCGTGTGTTGGACGGCGGCGGGCAGGTTCATGGCGCCGCAACCGCCCATTTGGGTGTCGATGGTTTCGAGTTGGCGGATGAGGTGGCGCACATCGGAGCGGCGATAGGGGCCGCCGGCAGCATCGCAAAAATGGGTGCGGCAGCCGAACGGGCGGCCGTCGTAGATGAGGCAACGGCCATGGGTACCGAGGAAGGGGCAGGCCCCATCGGTGGGTCGCGTGATGGAGGTGCGTCCGGTTGCCCGCCAAGCCGAGGCAGCCACCAGTGATTCTCCGAGGGTCAAGTAGGGCGTGCGTCCGGTGAGGCGGAAGTGACAGCACTCGGCCACTGCAGTGCAGGAGCGCTGGAGAGGAATTCTTGCCAACTCTTCATAGATGGCGCGCACGGCTTGAATGGCTGCAGTGGGGGGCATCGGTTTTTTGTGCGGGCTTCACCCGAGGGTGCCGCGGTGGCGGCGTTCGGTGCTGGCCCTGCAAGCGGGGCAAGTGACGATGGCGCTAAGCGAGGAGTCCTCGAAGGCGTGCAAGCAGAGGCGGCAGATGATTCTGCGGGCGAGGGCATGGCGTTCTCCACGGGTATGGAAGAAGCGCGACAGCAGGGAGGCGAACAGCACCAGTGCGAGTGAACCGCCGAGCGCCAAGCACACAAACTCAGTGAGGGTCAGTTCCATTTACGGGTTGGTTGGTAAATCGAATTCCGACGGCCAGCCAGCCACCGTCAGCAGCCAACTTTGGATCAAAAACAACTCCATGAAGCCAGTTTTCCAAAGGGGCCGCGGCAGTTCCTGTCGCCCGCGTAAGTGACACCGCCTCGGCCACCCCGCCGTCAGGATGGAGGCGCAGCAAAAAACGCCAGTCGGTGGCCGACAGCGCCGCATCGATCTCGCCAGTGAACGTCGGCAGGTCGTGTGGCAGGCTACTGGTCCCGAGTGCAGACAAGGGATAGAGCGTAGGTGACAAGCGGCCCGCAGGCAGGTTTTGGCGTGCGGCGCTTATCGGCACACGGTGCGGTAGAACCGCTTCGCCCCTGTCGGCGAGCGACTGAGCTTGGGCCAGCGGGACGCCGGGCATGGATCGCAAGCTTGGGGCGTAGGTGTGGGCCGGGATACGTGTCGCCAGCAATGCTTCCTGTGCGAAGGGTGGATACCCTTGCCACTCGGTTGGTTCGTAGCGTGCCAGCAAGGGGCCGCCCTCTTTCGCTCGCAGCGCCCATGACACTCCGTTGGCGCTAACAGGTAACAGCATCCAGGATGCCTTGCTGGCCATTTTGAATTGCGGGGCGGCCACCTTGATGCGGACCATGCCGAGCAGCACGGCGAAGGCCAAGGAGGCCAATACGATGGGGGCTAAAGCGGCAAATAGGGAATTGGAAGGCGCGCGCCAAAGGAATAGCAACGGCACAGGCTTGCTGCTCAGCTCCTTGGGGGTGGTCTGGGCCGGGCTCATGAATCCGGTTGGTTGGGGTCCGGGCTGGTAGAAGCCCGCTGTTTGGGGGGCACTTTGCCAACCATCGCAAGGCGGAAACCCTTCCCTACGATCAACTCTGCCACCGTGCGCTCATCACCCACCGGCGTTGCTGCATCGGTTTGCAGCAAAATGACGGATTTTGCCGCCACTCCCTCGGCGCGCAGGCCGTCGAGACGCTGCGCCAATTCATCCAGCGTCACCGGATGCCGCTGCAAGTGGATGCGCGGGCCGTCTTGGCCAGGGCTCAAGGTGACTACGAGAGTGTCGCGGAAGCGCTCCATCTGAAACTTGGATGGCGGCATATCCACCATCACCCCCGACTGTGAGACAAGGGCTGGTCCTAACATGAAAAACAGCATCAGTAACAAAAATAGGTTGAAGGCTGGCAGCGCGTGCAGGAAGCCGGGGCGTTCGGGCAATGTCATCTCCAACTTCATGGGGTCACTTCACGTGGGGATGTAGCCACGCCTTTGCCCGCGCTCACTTCGCTGCGGAATGGTGCGAATTCGGCTTCCTCCCGGGCGTCTGAGATCAGGTTGACCATTTCAATGCCGGCTCGTTCGATGCGTTGCACCAAGCGCTTGGCGCGCCCTAGGAAAAACAGGTAAAACACATACATTGGCACGGCGACAGTCAGACCCACCACCGAGGTAATCAAGGCGGTGAAGACACCGCCGGATAGCTCGCCGGGGCCGGAGAATCCGCCTTGTTCACTGACGCGCTGGAAGGTTTCGACCATGCCGACCATGGTGCCGAGCATACCCACGAGAGGTGCCAAGAGAGCCACGCCAAGGATGGCGCGGATGTTGTTTTCGATTTGCGGCACCTCCAACTGGCCGGCTTCCTGCACGACATCGCGCAAGTCCTGCCGCGGCAGGTAGTAGCGTAGCAGAGCCGCATGCGTCACCCGTGCCACCGGGCCCGGTGCCCGGGCGGCCTCGTGCAATGCCTCCGCAAATGCCCGGCGCCGGATGTGATGTGCCAGGCCCACTAGCAAGTCGCCGACGTTGATGCGGGCTCGGTGGAAGTAAAACAAGCGATCGATCACGCAGACCGTGCCGACAAATGCCAGACCTAACAGGATCCAGACCAGAGGTCCGCCCCGTTCGATCAAGCCCGATGGTTCCATCAATCCCAAGATCATCCGGCGACAAACTACCCCGTCCATCCACGGCTGACCAGCACCAAAAGCTTGCCACCTGAGTCGGCCCAGCTCCAACATCCCCGGCGCATGCTTCAACTCGTTATTACCGGCGGCAGCGGCGGGCTCGGTCGCGCCGTGGCCGCAGCCTTTCAAAGCCCGCTGTGGCAAGCGTCCGCGCCCGGTCGCGGCGAACTCGACGTCTGCGATGTGGCGGCGCTGCGCGGGTATTTTAGCAGGCGCAGTGTGGATTTGCTCGTTTGTGCGGCGGGTCTCACACGGGACGTCCCGCTGGCCAATCTATCTGAAAGGGCTTGGGACGACGTCATCGCGGTAAATTTCAGCGGTGCCCACGCCTGTGCCGCAGCAGTATTGCCCGGCATGTTGGCACGCAGTAGCGGCCACATCGTTTTTATTTCTAGCTTTTCGGCATGTCATCCGCCTGTTGGGCAAGCTGCCTATGCCACGGCCAAGGCTGGCCTGTTAGGTCTCACTCAGCAGCTTGCCGCGCGTTACGGCCGGCACGGCGTCCGGGTTAATGCCATCCTCCCGGGGTTTTTGGAGACACCGATGACCCGCCAGGTGACGGCTGCCCGACGTGCCGCCATCTTGGCCGAGCACGCCCTAAATGCCTTCAACACACCCGCCGCCGTTGCGGGATTTATTCACCACCTTCACCATCATCTTCCGCATACCTCCGGCCAGTTTTTCCAGTTGGACAGCAGGCCCGCCACCTGAGCGTGTTTTTTCCAGTCCGTCGAAGGCAAAAGATTGCATTGTCAGCCAAAACCCGTTTCGATGGCTCCCCAACCGACTAACAAAACACCCTATGAAAATCGTCAAAAACACGTTTGCGAATGAAGAAGTCCTGCTTGACTTCCACGAGTACGACACTTGCGTCTTTCGCGACTGCCGCTTTGTGGTCCTCGGCTACGGCCCGTTTGTTCTCAACCAATGTGAGGTGATCAATTGCACCTTCAATTTTGCCGGGCCGGCCGCCAACACGATTCAGACGATGTCTGCCATTTATAACAATAACGGCGATCAGGGCAAGCAGCTCATCGAAGCCACCTTCGACAATATTCGCAAAGGGATTGCCGCACCGGCTCCGGCCGCTGCCCAAGCCTGAACTGCGGGTCGCCAAGCTGCTGAACTCAGGGCTCGACCTCGATCGTGCTGCGAGGTCGAGCTCGTCCAATTGCCTGAGTTGCCGTTAAGCTCACGAGTTCTGCAAGAATATCTGGAGCCTAGCAGCGGTGTGTCTATGAACGCCGCTGCTTATGAATTTGCCAGTGAATCCGTTTAAGGTGCCTGTAACCAGAATGTGTGGAAATGAAGCAAGTTCCTAAGCTGGAGACGTGTCAGGCTGATGTCCCTTTTTCACTCGTCAGGGGTTGGCCCGTTTTCAGCTTTAGAGCTGATAGCACATGATTTTATCCTGTTCGCGCAGATAGAGCCGGCCGCCGCTGACCACTGGATAGGACCAGGATTCCTTTTCTTGGAATTCCGGCTTGAATGACCCCTGCAGGCGGAATTCTTTGGGCGTTGCCTCCACCAGAGCCACGAGGCCGTCCTGATAGCGGAAAATCAGGTGGCCATCCACGTAGGTGACACAGGCGGATCCCTTGCCGAGACCCTTGATCGGACCCCAGAGGAATTTGCCGGTCTTGAGGTCGATGCAGACGAGGTCGCCGCCGTTTTGCTTGTGTCCGCAATAGAGGTTGCCATCCACCAGCACCATGCCGCCGTGATGGTTTTGGAGGACGTCGGCCCCGAGGTAGTAAACCTCGCTGGCTTTCACGCCATCGCCGTCTTTTTCAAGTTTCACCAAGCCTGAGCCAGCGCCGTAGGCGCTTGAACTGAAGACATAGTCGCCGGAGACGACCGGGCTGGAGATATTGGCAGTGCCGTTAGCCGAGTGATCATAGCCCCAGAGGAACTTCCCATCCGACGCACGCACACCGATGACTCCGTGGCCGGTCATCTGCACGTATTGCTTGACGCCTGCGCCCATTGAAATGACGGCGGTGCTGTAGGCAGCGCCGGGTTTTCCGTTGCTGCCGAATTCCGGCACATGGCACTTCCAGAGTTCTTTTCCGCTGTCCTTGTCGAGGGCGACCATCATGGCGTCCGGGCCGCCGGGGGTGCAGATGGCGGCGTTGCCATCGACGAGTATGGATTCCGCGAAGCCCCACATGGACATCATTTTGCCGCCCCATTCCTTATCAAAACTTTTCTTCCAGACCAACTTGCCGTCAGTGCTCAGGCAGGCCACCATGCCATTGGAGGTGGTCACCCACAGGTGGTCACCGATCACCGTTGGTGTGCAGCGCGAACCCTCAAATCCGTGCTTTGGAACCCCTTCGGTCAGCACTGTGGTCCACAGTACCTTGCCATCCTTGGCGTTAAGCGCCACCACGCCTTGGCCGCCTTTAAAGTCGCCAGTGGTGTAAATGCGCCCGCCTGCCACCGAGACACCGCCGTAGCCGTTGCCCAGTCCTTCGCCCATCCACAGCAATTCAGGGGCTTTTTGCTCCCAGTTCTTGATGATTCCTGTTTCAGTGGATTTGCCGTCGAGATCTGGCCCGCGAAATTGAGGCCAATCCTTGCCTGTCGCAGGCAAACTTCCGAGCGCAAGACCCGCCACCATCATGCCCAACTCCAATCGCTGCCGTGTGTTCATTTGATTTTCAATTGTGTAAGGGTAGGCTACGCCGACGCGGGGCAATTCTTTCGTGGAATCTCCGGCAGGGGAATCTTCCCACTCGTGAACTACTTGGGCTTGGCCGCGCTGGTCACCCAAGAGGCGAATACCTCGGGAGTGATGCCGTCATGGTAGCCACCTTGTGCCAACTTGGTGGCGTCGGCGTCAGTGAGAAAATACGTTGGGAAGCCGGTGACGCCGAATTCGCTCTGCAGTTTTTTCGAGTCCTTGTTCGTGGTTGAGCCGCCTGGGCCGAACTCCAACTTGAGAAGAACCAGGTTCTTATCGGCGAAGGTGGAAAATTCCTTTTTGGAAAAAACAGCCCCCTCTAACTTGACGCAGTAAGGGCACCATGACGTGCCGGTGAAGAGCACCAGAATCGGCAGGCCCGTTTTCTTGGCCTCTTCTTGCGCCTTGGTCATTTTCGTCTGCCACTTCGCCTTGCGATCTGCTTCCACGACGGGCGCGGCGGTGGAGCCGGCGGGCTTACTTGTCCCTGCGGTGGCGGAGGGCGGTTTTTTTGCGATGTAGTCGCGGTCGGCCTCGGAGAGCTTGGCTTGGGGATAGACGGTGCTGTTGCCGCCTCGGAGGCGGAACGTGACGTTATCGCCATCCACCTTGGTGAGTTCGGCATCGATGGTTTTACCTTCGGCATTGGTCCAGTTGCGGTACTCCGCGTGCAGTGCGGCGGAGCTGAAAAGCAGGCAGGAAATCAGGCAGAGCGGGATTCGGTTCATGGCTTGCGAATATTTTGTTGGGGGGGTGATGCAGGGACAGGGAGTTCTGGCATGGGCTCGGAACAGCGGCAATGGAACACAGCAGGCACGGTACCCGTTGCGGAGGAATTGCCAACAAAATATTCTCAACCTTGATTTGCCGGACGCCAATCGTGCCATGGGGCTCCCATGAGGTTGAAATTTATTTATCTGGACGTAGATTTTCACGTCTGGTTACATTTTTTTTCGAACCCGCTAAACCAAAACCGAACCGAATGATGTCGATAGTTTCAGGAATGCAATTTGGATGCATCCTTGCCGGTTTGTTTGTTATTGTGGCGATTTTTTCGGCGCATCACACATGGTGGAAGGTGCCAAAACCTTGGGGCAAGGGTTGGGCACGGGTTGTGCTCTATCATCACATTTGCCCCTCCATTCCTCCCAGTTCGATGAACACGCAGCCGCATTCATTTGAACGGCAGATCCGATGGCTCAAGCGCCGCAAGGCAGATTTTTGCACGCTTTCCGAACTGGTTGACAGGATGACTTGCCACGAGGAAGGCCGCTTTGTGGCGATCACGCTGGATGACGGTTACGTGGATAATTATGTGCATGCTTACCGGATCATTAAGAAGCACGGAGCCAAGATGACGGTTTTTCTAAATCCTGGAATTGAAGATTCCGGGTTGCTTGATGTGGGGCAAATTCAGACGATGCAGCAGAGTGGATGTGTAGAGTTTGGAGCGCATACCCTGACCCACCCGGATTTGACGCGCTTGGACGATGCAACGGCTCGCCACGAGATTGAGGGATCGATTCGCGCTACGGAAGCCATGACCGGAGTGCCGTGCAGGACCTTTGCCTATCCATTCGGCCGTTTTGGCGAGAGGGATGTGCGACTGGTTCGTGAGGCCGGAATGGTTTGTGCGGTGGGGATCAAGTCGAGAATTATGCCATGGGCTGAAGTGGACCTTCATGCGATGCCGCGCATCGGCACGAACGGAAAAGTCAGTCTCTTGCAGTTTTGCCTGGCTTTTAGCCGCGGTCGGCACCGCTTGTGAAGTCTTCGGCTCACTTCACCGGGGAAAAATCGGTCGGCTTGAGGAGGATGGAAACGACCCCATCCGGAACGGTTAGCGAGCCGCCGGCGGCAGCTTCCGCGGCGCTTTTAGCGGCCACCCAGGCGGGGTCCGCGCGGAATGCCTCCCAAGATTTTTGGGATGCCGCAGCATCTTTGTGGGCGACGAAGTAGAGCAATGTTTCATCTGCCGCGGGTTGGCCTGCAAGCGGTTGAAAGTAGCCGAGGTTGGTGATGCCGTGCTTGGCGAAAAGAGCGCGTGTAACGTCCCGGAAGCGGCTGTGTAAAGCCGGTAGCTTGCCTGGGGGGGTGGTGTAGGTGCGCATTTCGAAGAGTCGCTCGCCGGTGGCCGTCGCGGTGCCGAAGCCTGGCGAGAAGTCGGTGGCAGTCAGGAAAAGTTGGTCGGCTTTACTCACGAGCCTGCCGTTCTTTTCTGAAGCAGCGGCAGCAGTTTTCCAATCGTTATCCGCCAGAAATTTCTCCCAGGAAGCATCACGGGTGGCGCGGTCTGGATAGGCGAGGAGGTAAATGAGAAGGTTGTCCTTGTTATCGACGGGAACCCAATAACCGATGTTGGTCATGCCGTGTTTTTCAAAAAGCTTGACGGTGTGATCGCGGAAGCGGGCTAGCAGGGCATCAAGTTTGCCGGCCTCCGCATGGTAGGTGCGCAGTTCAAAAAGGCGGGAATCCTTGGCATGGTCCTCGGCTGAGGCTGAGGCGAAAGACAGGGCTGCCGCAAGCAGGACGGTGGTTAGGTTGTGGGTCATGGCCTGATCGTAATCCGGCGGGGGGGAGTGGGCAAGATAAACCACGGAACCGGTGCCTCACGGTTTTAGCCAGAGCAGGGGCTGGGTGATGGCGATGTTGCGTTGGACTTCGGGGTCGGAGGGATCGGGCGGGAGTTTTTGCCAGAGGGCGAGGGAATCGCTCCAGTTGTAGGCCAAGCCCCCAAACAGCAAGCAAGGTTGGCGGGCCGGCCAGCTGTCCCAAGCTTGCACGTCGGGATTTTTTGGCCACTTCGCCTTATCTGCCAGATACGGATAGAGGAAAGTGAGTGCTTGGTGGATGCCGCAGCCATCTGTCCGTTGGAATTGCCAGAGGTTGTCGGTCGGGGTTGAGAGCACTTGGCAGAGGGTGCTTAGGTTGTCGAGTTGGAAAATCGAGTAGGCAAACGGTTTGGTGCGGGCGAGTTCGGCCGGGAAGCTGCCGTCGTCGGCCATTTGCTCGGGGATGAACACATCTTTAAATTGGCGGCGGCATTCGGCCAGGCAATCGGCGTCGCCGGTGAAGCGGGCAAACACGGCCGCTTGCAGCCAGAACGCCACCGCGTGGTTGTTTTTTGCCGCGGCCTCTTGCTTGCCGTGTGGGCTGGTTAACAACCAATCGAGGTAGGCAGCAAACCACTTGTGCAATTGGGCGAGAGTTTCCGGTGTGAAGGAGGGTGCTTTCTGCATCGCCGTGATCGCTTGGGGGATTTCGATGAGGTGGAGGGTGTCGATGATGCCGATGCCGCGGCCGGGAGACACCCCGGGGATCGCCTGTGCGTAGCGCAGGTGGGGATTCATGCGGGTCGCCGGATCGAGGAAAAATTCCTTGAGGAGCGCCGCCGCTTGGGCCGCGTAACGGGGGTTGCCGGTGATTTGGTAGGCCGCACCCAAGGCCGCCACCGCATCGCGCAGGTGGCGGATGGCCAAGCGGTGGTGGTTGAAGTTGGAGGGGTTGGTCTGGCCATCGCGCAGGATGTAGGGTAAACCGTCAGGCTTATTAGGATCGGGCCACCAGTAGTCGCCGTTGGAATAATAATCGTTAGGCCCGCCCTCACTGAGTTTGGCGGGGAAGAGGGTAATGCTCAGCGGGGCCAATTCCAGAGCAGCCTTTGCGGCTAGCAGGATCCGGTTGCGGTCGATGGTCGCCACGTCGAAGGTAGGCATGGCTGCATGGACGGGCAGGCAGGCGAGGAGCAGGGCGAGATGAAGGGAGGGGAGGGGAGACGTCATTGTGGACCAGATATTGTCATCCAAGCGTGAAGAGGCCGCAAGGTTTTCTTACTGCAGTGGGTATCTTGCTTGCTCAATTTCGGGAATTGCCATTGATTTTCGCAGCCATGTGGATTGTCCTGTTTGCCCTTCGCTATAAATACACCATCGGGGTGTTGGCAATTCTGATTCTGTTATTCGGAATCATGTCTGGGCGGCGGATGTCCACGGATATTCTTCCGAGGGTGGAGAGCCCGGAGATCACTCTGGTGTGGAATTATGGGGGCTTGAACGCGGCGGAAATGGCCTCGAAGATCACGTCGTTTTCCGAGATTGCCACGCTCAACAACGTGGACGACTTGCTAGAAGTTCGTTCGGAGAGTTCCAACGGGGTGGGGTTGGTGAAATTGCGCTTCCAACCTAACGTGGACATCAACACCGCGATGTCCCAGGTGACCGGTGTTTCGCAAACCATCCTGCGCCGCATGCCTCCCGGCACCACCCCGCCGCTTATCGTCCGCAGCAGCCCGTCCAATGTGCCCATCGTGCAGTTGGTCATGGCGTCGGACACGATGACCAGCGGCCAGCTTTACGATTACTCGAGGTTGGCGTTGCGGGCCCAGTTGCAAAGCGTTCCGGGTATGCGCATTTCACTGCCCTACGGTGGCGCGGCCCGCCAAATCATGGTGGATCTCGATCTGGAGGCCATGAACGCCTTCGCCATCACGGCCGCGGATGTCACTGCCGCGCTGGGGCGTCAGAACCTAACGAGCCCGTCTGGCACCCTTCGTGAGGGAGGGCGCGAGCTGCCGGTGGAAATTAATGCCAGTCCTGAGAACATCCAAGCGTTTTTGGATCTTCCGCTGCGTGCGGTTGACGGCAAGATCATTCTGTTGCGGGATGTCGCCAACGTGCGAGACGGTGAGGCGGTGAACACCAACATGGCCCGCCTCAACGGGCAGAACGCGGTGATGATCTCCATTCTCAAACTCGGTAAAGCCTCCACCGTGGACATTATCGACGCCATCCGCCAGCGCTTGCCGGAAATCCGCGCCTCAGCCCCTCCCGGCATGAGCATCGAACCGATTTTCGACCAATCCGTCTTCGTCCGTGAGGCCGTCACCGGCGTGCGTCACGAAATCATGTTAGTCGGCGGCCTGGTGGCGTTGGTGGTTCTGTTATTCCTAGGCTCGTGGCGATCCACCTTGATCGTGCTCACCTCGATTCCTCTGGCGTTGCTGTGTTCGGTGCTCGGGCTGGGCCTGTGTGGCGTCACCTTCAACCTGATGACCCTTGGCGGATTGGCTTTGGCCATCGGCATTCTTGTCGATAACGCGCTGGTGGAAATCGAAAACATCAAACGCCAGATTGCCCTGGGCAAGGAGGTCAAGCAGGCCATCATCGATGGCGCTCAGGAGGTGGCCTTTCCCGAGTTTGTTTCGACTATTTCCATCTGCATCGTATTTCTACCCATATTCCTGCTCAGCGGCACCGCCTCCTTTGTTTTCCGGCCGCTCGCGTTAGCCGTGGTATTCGCTATGTTGGCAAGTTATTTTCTAGCAAGGACCTTGGTGACCACACTGGCGTCGATCGTGTTGCCGGCTGAGATCCGCGCGGAAACCCTCCGCGGCGATGCAAAACCGAGCGGTTTATTAGTGGTTCATCATTGGATAGAACTGGGCATGGCGCGGATCGGGCGTTTGCAGGGAGCTATCCTCAGGTTCATCATGCCGCACAAGACGTTGATTTTGATTCCGGTTGTCTTAACGGTGGCGCTGGGGGTTTTCTCAGTGATGAGATCGGGCCGGGAGTTTTTCCCCAAGACGGATGCGGGGTTGATCCGGTTGTTTGTGCGCATTCCCAGTGGTGTGAGAATTGACGACACGGCGCTGGCGATGGCGGGCATCCAGCGTGAGATCCGGGAGCTCATCCCGGCCAAGGATCTGCAGTTTGTGGTGGAGAACATTGGCACACCTGTTTCCGTCAACCAAGCTTGGGTGGAAACCACCTCGATCAGTTCCTCTGATGGGGAGATTCTCGTGCAACTCGGGTCGGGCCATGCGCCTAGCGAGGGTTATGTGGAAAAGATCCGGGCCATGCTGGCGGCCAAATTTCCCGACGTGCAGGCGTTTTTCCGGCCGGCCGACGCCACCAGCCAAACGCTCTCCTCTGGCGCGCCGACCACCTTCGAAGTGCGCTTCATGGGGCGCGATGCGATCGGCAATCTCGCGCTGGCCAAGGACCTGCGGGAACGTTTTGCCAAGATCAGAGGGGCTGCCGACGTGACCTTGCGGGAGGTGTTGGACCAACCCGGGTACGCGATCCGGATCGACAGAGCCCGCGCCGGGAGCTTAGGCATCAATGCCCAGGACGCCGCCAACGCCCTGCTGGCTGCCATGGGCAGCGGTGGCTCGGTTGCGGCGAATTTTTGGTCGGATCCGACGACGGGCTCGGCCTACGACGTCCAGATTATCGCTCCTCCCAGCAACCTCAAGTCTGTCGAGCAGTTGCTCAATTTGCTCATCCGGCCGTCCACCGGCGGCGCGGCTCCCCTGCGATTGCGGGCGTTTGCCACGGTGGTGGAAAAACGCGCGCCTGCCAGCGTCAGCCGGACGTCCTTGCAGCCGACGTTCACGGTCATTGGCAACGCATCGGGTCGCGACCTCGGCGGTATTGCCAAGGATCTGGAGGTGATATTGATTGAATTGCGCGGAAAATTAAAACCCGGCAACCGGATCGAACTCGCCGGTCAGGCTGCATTGATGGAAAAATCCTATGCAGAATTGATAGGCGGGCTGGGACTTGCAGCCGTGCTCGTGTTTCTGGTGATGGTCGTCAATTTCCAATCATGGACGTTGCCTTTGGCGGCGGTGGCGGGATTGCCTGTGGCCATTTCCGGGGCCTTGTTCGCGCTGTGGGTCACTGGAACCCCGCTGAGCGTGCCTGCCTTGATGGGCATCATCATGGTTGTCGGCGTATCCACCGCTAACAGCGTGCTCGTCAGCAGCTTTGCCCGCGATCGCTTCGACCAAGGCGAATCTGCAATCGACGCGGCCATTGAGGCGGCAACCACCCGCTTGCGCCCGGTGATCATGACGGCCATGGCGATGATTTTGGGTGTCGTCCCGATGGCGCTCGGCAATGCCCAGGGCGGTGAGCAGAACGCGCCACTCGGACGTGCGGTGATTGGCGGGCTGCTATTTGGAACCATTGCATCGCTATTCCTGGTGCCGATTGCTTTTGCCGCAGTGCGCGGTTTCACCCACCGCCGGTCCCTCCGTCGGCAAGCCGCCCTGGCACCTTCAACCATTTTCTTTATTGATACGCCATGAACCGATCCATGATTCCGCTGTGCCTGCTGGCGTTCACCGCTACGCTTAGCGCCGAAGACAAGGTGCCCGTGCGCACCGTGCTGCCGGTCAAGAGCAGCACGCCAGCCAACTTCGAACTTCCCGGCCGCACCGAACCTCTGGAATCCGCGACCATTTTTACCCGCGCCGCAGGTATTGTCAGTGAGCGAAAATTCGATATCGGCGAGCACGTGAAGGCCGGGGAAGAACTGGCCGTTATTGATGTGCCCGATGTCGATCGTGCTGTCGAAGCGGCCCGTGCCACCGTCGTTCAAGTGGCATCGCGGGCTAAGACGGCGCGTCAGGCGGGTGAGCGCACTGCTGCCCTGTTGCCCACGCATGCCGTCTCCAAGGAGGACTCCGAAGC
>JBAXCM010000051.1:0-15145 GCA_037141475.1 Verrucomicrobiota bacterium
CGGAGCGATCACCTCCGCCGTTGCCGCTCTGCGCAGCGAAGGCCACGCAGTGAGTAGCAGCACCTTGCGTTACCTCAACCCACTGCCGGCCGATCTTGGAGATCTGCTCGCTGGCTTTGAGCAGGTCCTTGTTCCCGAGCTCAACAACGGCCAGCTTGAATCCCTCATCCGCGCCAATTATTTGGTCGATACCCTCGCGATGCCCAAGGTCAAAGGCCAGCCCTTCAAGATCAGTGAAATCCGCGCCCGCATTCTCGAACTCCTTAACGCCTAATCCCCATGGACACTGCTATCCAACCACCCCTCGCTAAAAACATCCCAGCCGTCCCGGAATTGAGCCGCAAGGACTTTGTTCCGCCTAACGAAGTGCGCTGGTGCCCGGGCTGCGGCGATTACGCCATCCTTAACTCGCTCCAGCGCACCTTCCCCGAACTCGGTGTGCCTCGCGAAAATTTCGTCATGATCAGCGGCATCGGTTGCTCTAGCCGCTTCCCATTCTACATGAACACCTATGGCTTTCACACCATCCACGGCCGCGCACCAAGCGTCGCCACTGGCGTGAAAGTAGCCAACCCAGACCTCTCCGTGTGGGTCATCACCGGCGATGGCGACGGCCTGAGCATCGGGGGCAACCACCTTCTTCACTTGCTGCGGCGCAACATCAATATCAACGTCCTCCTCTTCAATAACCGCATCTACGGCCTCACCAAGGGCCAGTATAGTCCGACCTCTCCGGTTGGAACCAAGACTAAAACATCGCCCACCGGCTCACTCGAAAACCCTCTCAATCCGGTGCTTTTCGCCTTGGGTGCGGAGGCCACATTTGTCGCCCGCACCGTGGACAATAACCCCAAACATATGGTGGAGACGTTCAAGGCCGCCCATCAACACAAGGGAATCTCTTTCGTCGAAATCTTCCAAAATTGCGTCATCTTCAACGATGCCACTTGGGATGGCATCTACGGCAAGGAAAATCGCGACGAGCAAATGCTCTTCCTCGAAACTGGCAAACCCCTGCTCTTTGGAAAAAATAAGAGCAAAGGCATCCGCCTCAATGGACTGACGCCCGAAGTCGTCGATGCCGCCAGCGCCGCTCCTGGCGAGATTCTCATCCATCAGCCCGAGCAAGCCAGTCCGCTCTATTCCCATCTACTCGCCACGATGGGTGAACCGGAGTTTCCCACGCCCATGGGTGTCATCCGCCAAATCGAAAGACCCACTTACGAAAATCTCGTCCACGAGCAAATCGACCAAGCCCAAGCCAAACGCGGAACCGGCACCTGGCAGGAACTGCTCCACGGCAATTCCACTTGGACGGTCCCCTCAGGAATCGTTTGAGGCAACGCCCCGCCTACCCCGGCAATGAGGTGCCTTGTAGCGGCCTATCTGCGACCGCCGATGGTCAATGGGGCGTCTTGTAGCGGCGGCGGGTTCATTGGCGACATCTGAGTTCTGCATGGAGGCCATGAAAGGTCTGAAAGTCGTGCAGTCAGACTTGGATTTTCACATCTGGATCATCTCCGGCATGACCTCACCTGAACGATTGTTCATTTTGCGAAACGCATTGGTCTTGTTGCGAAAATCTGAAATTTTGAATTGCATGAGGCGGGTATAGCCCGCCATTCATACGGGCGAAACTCCATTTCTCAATCAAGCGGTTCAAGCCACACCGGGATGTCTGCCTCTACCCCCCTGCCAAAATAGGAGAACGGACGCTTAGCACATGCCGCTGCATTTGCGTAACTCACCATGCCCATCCTCTCATCCAGCCCTCGACACCTAGCGGATCGCCAATCCCCTGCAGATGCCCTTGATCTCGGGGCATTGCCCGCCCCGGACCTCCGCCTGCGCAGACAACGGGCCATCGCTCTGGCACGCGCCATTCATGGCCCAGTGGACGCCTTGATCCTGTGCGACCCCTTGGATATCCAATATCTATCAGGAACCCGCCATGGCATTTCCTGGCTGGTCCTGCTGGAAGGCGCCGCCTTTGCCGTCTCCCGCCACATGCTGGTGAGCGAAGTGCGTGCCGAAGCCGTCAGTTGCGAGGTTTTACTCGCCTCCACTCGCTCGACCGAGCGGCCTGAGCTCGAGCAATTCGTCATAGCCGAGGTGGTGAAGCGCGGGCTAACCCATGTGGTGGTGGATACCGCCAAGCTCAGCGCCCTGTCCTACTTGCGGCTCACCGAGCGCTGCCGCTCGGCAGGGATCCATCTACGCGACTTTCCTGATTGCCTTGCGAGCCTGCGTGCCGTGAAAGATCCCAGTGAAATTGCCCTCACCCGGCGCTGTGTGCAAATTGCCGAACAGGCATTCAGCGAGCTTGTCGGACAAGGGGCCACCGGCCTGCTCGGCCGTTCCGAGCGCGACTTGTCTGATGAATTGGAAGCACGCATGTGGGCGCTGGGTGCCGATCGACAGGGATTTCCGGAAACTGGGATTATCGTCGCAAGCGGGCCTAATAGCGCTTGTCCCCACCACTCGCCCGGGCCCCGCCGCGTGGCAGCCGGGGAATCCCTGCTGTTTGATTGGGGGGCCGAGTTCGCTGGCTACCGCAGCGATATCACCCGCACCGTTTTCCCCGGCAGTGTTCCCGAGTTCGCTCGCCAAGCCTATCCGATCGTTGAGCAAGCGTTGCTGCGCGCCGCCGCCCAACTCCGCCCCGGCGCGCTCATGGGCGACGTGGACCGCGCCGCCCGCGACACCATTATCGACGCCGGCTATCCTGAATTTCATTACGGAGTGGGCCATGGTTTGGGTCTCGCCATTCACGAGGCCCCGTGGCTGCGTGCCGACGCTGACGATTGCTGCCAGGCGGACATGCTGACGACCATCGAGCCCGGCATCTATTTGCCCTCAATTGGCGGCATTCGCATTGAAAACGTCTATCGGGTGTGCCAGAGCGGCAACGAGTGCCTCGGCGAACTGCCAACAGCCCTGGAAACCATGATCATTGGATAGCAAGGTCTTCAATCGGGCCACACACCTAGGCTTTGAAGCTGGCGGGTGGCGGCCCCGGCCCAGCCACGATTCGCTGCGGGGGAGGCCGGCGACGGGTGCAGCACCCGCCCGATGAGAGCCGCACTGCCACACGCTGCGGCCGCTAGTCGCAGCCGGGCTTCAGCAAAGCCGCCCACCCCGATCAAGTACGAGGGACGCAGCAGTTCGATCACCTCCGTCAAATGTGTGAGACAGGCGAGCTCGACGGGTTGCATGTCAGTGGCAGCGATTTTGTCAGGCGTTAGATTAGCACCGCTTGCGCTCATCCACACCAGCGGGCAAAAATTCTGCACAAAGTGTCCGGCGAAAAAGTCGTCAGCCTGGGGATAGCGGGCGGCAAACAAGCCCCACAGGCGCTGCCCGCTCACTTCTGAGCGCTGGCAGGCAAAGCCATCGATGGGCCGCTTGGGATGCTCGCGAGGGGGTTTTGCCACGGGGGCTCGGATGCCCATCCAATCGCGCACGGCGGCGATTTCGCCGAAAGGCACGCCGGATTGGGCCATGCCGAAGGGGCCCGGGTTCATGCCCAGAAAGAGCACCCGCTTGGGTCCGTTGCCAAAGCGTTGGAGGTAGAGTTGGTGGGGTTGCCATGCATAATCCAGAGGCCGGTACACCTGCGCCACCGGCGGCAAAAACTCCAAGCCCCGCAGCGCATCGGCCAGCCTGCACGTAGATTGGATCAACGCATTCACGCAGCAACCCTAGCCACCGTCCCGCACTCAGGCAACCCCAAAACCCCAAAGCCTGCGCCTGCCAAGCCAAGGCGACTCAAGCCGGGAAGTCCGAATTCACCTAGCCGCCAAATTCCGCGGAGATTCCTTGCGTCACTGCGGATATCCATTAGAATCGAACCGTTATCCAACCCAACAACTCATGGAAATCTCCGGCTCTATCCGTCAAATCCTCGCCAGCAAAGGCTCCGACGTCTCCACCACCACCCCAGAAACCCTGGTCTTTGACGCTCTCACTCTCATGGGCGAAAAGAATATCGGAGCTCTCGTCGTCATGGAAGGACCTACCGTTGTCGGGGTATTTTCCGAGCGCGATTACAGCCGCAAGGTCATCCTCCAAGGAAAAACCTCGCGCTCCACCCGGGTCGGCGAAATCCTCTCGCGTCCTGCCATCAGCATTGGCCCGGATGACAGCATCGAAGAATGCATGGCCCGCATGACCCTCAACCGAATCCGCCATTTACCTGTCCTAGACGCCGACGCCCTCATCGGGCTGGTATCCATCGGCGACGTCGTTAATTGGATCATGCACGCCCAGCGCCACGCGATTCAACAGCTCACCGGCTACCTCAGCGGCCAATACCCGGCGTGAAGGCGAGTCGGCATGGTGGAGTTTGTCATCCCTTTTTGTCCTCGAGCAATGCTTGGAGTTCCCATGTGCGTTTGGCGCGCGGGGTGCCGGGTCCGTTGTACCCAAGCAGGCGGAAGGCCTTGGCGGTGAGTTTGCGTTCCGTCAGGGCTGCCTCCACGGCAGTCCTAGCCTTTGCCACGTTGGCTTTGCTATCCGGGCCCTGCCAAGTGTAGCTGAGTGCCTTGCTGGCAGGCACGTCGCGCACATCGACGCGTTTGCCATCTGCGCCAAGCGCCCCGACCTTGCCGTCGCGGTAGAGAAATGCCATTGCCGACATTTCCATCTGGTCGCCGGATTTTTTCATACTCAATTCGACTGGGGCGGTCATCGGGATATGCTGGCGCTGGATATGAGCAAAGAGCGTCCAAAATCCGAAACTCTGCCAACTGTTGCGGGTAAACGCCGCCCGGTAGGCCGGATAGGATTTGACACTTACTTGGTCATAGGGCCCCGGTTGCGGCCAACCTGCAGGCAGTGGAGCTTCGTTCACATAAGCAGGCGCAGCGGGTGCCTCAACCGCATTCATGGCGCAACCAGGCAACAGGGCGAGCAGTGGCAGTAGGGGAAGTTTCATCAATGTGACACAAGCACGAGAGCCTAAAATTGCAAGGGGAGAGATTTAGTAGGACCGTCATCCTGGGGCTCGACAGGGCAGATCGGTGAGGCTAGGCTGAGCGATGCCCAATCCGACGATGAGTGAAGTGGCCCGAGCGGCCGGGGTATCGAAAAATACGGTGAGTTTGGCCTTGCGCGACAGTGTGAGGATCTCTGCGGCGACCCGTGAGCGAATTGTGAGTCTTGCCGAGCAGATGGGCTACCGACTCAATCCGACGGTGGCCTGCCTGATGGCTGAGTTGCGCCAGAGTCGCTCGCCGCGCTTTCAGGCGACCCTGGCGCTGATCAATGGCAATGAGGACCGCGAGGCGTTGACCCGCCATCCGACGATCCCGCATTATGTGGCTGGTTGTCGCCACCGGGCCGGCCAACTCGGCTATGCGCTGGACGAGTTCTGGCTGCACGACAAGGAATTATCAGTCAAACGCTGGCTCTCAATTTTGCGGGCCCGCGGGATCCGCGGCCTGTTGATTGTCGGCCTGATGAAGGCCAAACACTTGCCCGAACCCATGGCTGCTGTGTGGGACGAGTTTCCAGTGGTGGTCACCGGGGTTCGCACCCGCAAGCCCGCCCTGTCGTTCGCCTGTGCTGACCACCACGGGCTCGCCCTGACGGCCTTCGAGCGGGCACTGGCATCCGGCTACCAGCGCCCTGGACTGGTGCTCGACCCGGTGATTGATGAATTGATTGAGGGACGCTTCACGGCAGGCTACATGACCGGTCAGATGAAGTTATTGGGCAAAGAGGCGCGTTTGGCACCGTTCACTGCGATCCGTGAGGCGCGGCGGGATGTGGAGGGATTTCGCAAGTGGCTGGCCAAGGCGCGGCCGGACGTGATATTCACGCTTTATCATGAGGTTGAGCGCTGGCTGAGCCAGATTGGGCTGCAAGCGGGCCGCGACATGGGCCTGATCCAGTACGAATGGCGGGCCGACCATGCGCATTGGGCGGGGATGGACCAGCGCAATGATTTGGTGGGAGAGGCGGCGGTGGATATGTTAGTGTCGATGGTGCAGCACGGCGAGAAAGGGCCGCCGGCCTGCCCGCGAGCCACGTTGATCACCAGTCAGTGGGTGGATGGTAGCACCGCCCGCTCAGCAAGTCTCGGCTGAGTTGACCGGGCATAGCGCCGAAGGTTGGGTTCTCGATTTGAGAGCGGCGGCTCTGGCTTGGGGGTGTCGGCCCGTTTGGCGGGATGATTGGTCTCGCTCTGCGTTCCAGGCACCGGTACACATGCGCCCCAGTCTTTGCGGAGCAGGGCGTCTTTATTGATCCCATACCACGTGCGGACCGCAGAGCGTTTCTCTTCATTCCCAGTCGATAGTCTATGGGCCCATGTCTTGACTTGATGCATGAATAACGAATGCTCCTGCACAATTGCAACAATGGCGCAACCCGCTACTGTGGATAGTGGCGTTATTCCTAAAGCTGTGATTCCACATTTGGCCTACCCTATTCTCAGAACTCCGTGTGCGACCTCAAATGTGCCAGAGGGTCGCGCAAGAATACCCGTCCAATGATGCGGCACTTTGGGCTTTTGTCGGCGGGCAATGCGTGAGACCGTCGCGAGCCGTTGTGCGACTGCTTTTTTATGCCTGTTATTTTTCTTGTGATCACCTGTGCCTTCTGGGGACTGAGCTTTCCGGTGATGAAAGCATTGCATGTTGAGCAGGCTGCACGGCTGCCCCAGGCAGGCACGCTTTTCCTAGCGGCGTGGATGCAGATTGCGCGGTTTGGTTCGGCTGCGCTTATCTTATTGCCCTTCGTCGCATGCGGTGCCCGTCCGACCCGTTTGGAACTCCGCCAAGGACTCTGGATCGCCTTCTGGGGCGGCTTGGGCATGGGCATCCAAGCCGATGGCCTTGCCCACACCGACGCCTCGACGTCGGCCTTTCTGACCCAAGCGTATTGCATTTTTCTGCCGCTGTGGGCCTGCCTGAAGCACCGCGAGGTGCCCGGGCGGCGGGTGCTGATAGCCACCCTGCTCGTCATAGCGGGTGGAGCGATTCTATCCGGCATCCGGCTGGACCATTTGCGGTTGGGCCGGGGGGAATTGGAGACGGTCATCGCGGCGTTTCTATTCACATTTCAGATATTGATCTTGGAGGATCCGAAGTATGCGGCCACCCGGGGTATGCCGGTGACCTTCGTCATGTTTGTCGCGATCACGGGCATGTTTGTGCCCATCACCCTGCTCTTGGCGAACCAGCCGCTGGATTGCCTGATAGCCGGGGCCTCGCTACCCGCCGCCGGTTTGATTCTGGTGCTTGCGCTGTTCTGCTCGGTTTGCGCCTATCTGCTGATGAACACATGGCAGCCGCGTGTTCCTGCCACCGAGGCTGGCCTCATTTACACCACCGAGCCTGTATTCACCGCGATTTATGTTTTGTTTCTGCCGGGTCTGCTCGGTGCCTGCATCCATCATATCTATCAGAATGAAACGATCACCCCGACCCTGCTAGTCGGCGGATCATTGATCGTGGGGGCCAACGTGCTTATGCAGTGGAAGCGCCAGGATCATCCGCCAACCGCCGTGCCGGTTCCTTGAAACACGGGAATGATGATTTTTGAATGTTTGATTTTGAATGGGTCCGCGGACGAGGTCTGACGATTGATGCTGAACCCAGAAATCACGGATCGATGGATATTCTTGCGCTTCTTTCGTTCTCTTCGGTTTGCGGATCTACGCGAAATGCCCCCGCCCTCAGTCAGTCTTTAGCTGGCTCGCCCGGAACCACTGCCACCCGGAAACCCACCCGGATATTCCGCTAGACAGGCGTGCTCCAGTCGCGAATTTCCGAGCGACAACCTGAATCGAAGATGCCCCCAAGAACTGCCACGTTCCACCCATGAAGCAGGTCTGTATCTGGTCCGGTCAGACCGGGACCACCCGACAAGCACACAGGGGATGGGGATCGGACTTGACGTGTCGAGTTCACTGCCCACACTGCGCCTCTGATGATTGCAAGACTGCGGGGCAAAATTTTGGAAGCATATCCCAATCGATTGGTGGTGGACGTTCATGGCGTGGGCTATGAAGTGTTAGTACCGCTCTCAACCTTTGACCGCTTGCATGCGAGCCCAGGGGTAGAAGTGGACTTGCGTACCCATCTGCATATTCGGGAGACCGCTCACACACTCTATGGCTTTGCCACGGAGGAGGAGCGCGATGTTTTTCTGATGCTCATGGACCGGGTGAGCGGTATTGGTCCGGCCATTGCGATGGCCGTGCTAAGCGGTATGCCCGTGGCGCGATTCAAAACCTGCGTGGTCGCCGGCGAAGTGGCCGAGTTATCCCGCATCAAAGGGCTTGGCAAGAAAACGGCGGAACGCATCGTGCTTGAACTGAAAGATAAAGTGGGCGTTGCTGATACTTGGCAGCATGCCGCCGAGGGGGGCATGAGCGCCTCAGCCGCCGATGCCGAACTGGCGCTCATCGCTCTTGGCTACAAGCAAGTGGACGCCCGAAAGGCGGTGCGGCGCGTGTTGGATGGCGATGCCGCAGCCACCACCGAAGGACTGGTCCGCGGAGCCTTGCGCATCCTTCAAGGATAGCGAGGAGTCGTGCGAGACCGAAGGCGCAAGCCATCAGGGAGAGTGGGTGGGGCGTGAAAATTGGCAACTTGCCGACTTGCCAGATGCCCCCAAACTGGCATACTTCGCCGCGCTCCTACCCCGGGATTTCACATGGCAACAAACCTGCACGATCCGAATAATCACGCCCCACCGGTGGCGGCCGACGATGTGTGGGATGACGGTGCCGGGTGGTCCCGCCAGAGCCACGACACAGGCGCAGGGGTGTTGCCTCGCAAACGACAGCGGGTGTGGCAGGCTCCCACCAGTTCCGAGTCCTCAAATACCGTCATTTCCGGGTTGAGGATCAATGTCGAGTCGGTGGCACGGCCGACTGCTGCGAGCTCCCCCTCCTTGTCTATCAAAGAGTACGGCGGTGAGGTGTTCAGGTTGGAACAACCGCTGGCCGAGGCGCCGTTTCAGGCTGCGATAGTCATTCCGGCGATGACGTTGTCTGCGCCACAGGATCCGTCTGAATTGGAGGGTGAGAGCAAGGATTGGGGCAAAGCCCGCCAACATCCGCTGCGTTGGTTGGTGATTGCAGGGATGGGCGTCGGAGGGGTGTTGGTGGCGGCTTTGGCGACCCAAGAGTTGCTACTCTCCCCGAAATCCAAAACTCTATCCAACCCACTTGAATTGGTCCAGGAGGAGAAGGTTGAAGAAATGCAGGGATTTGAGCCCGACGGCCCCTGCGAGGAAAATGCCCGCTCACTGCTGGCGGCCTATGCCAAAGCCACCACTCCAGAGGCCGTGCTGCCACTCATCCGCAACTCTACCCGACTTTCCCCTCGCCTCACCCAAAACTGGCATCCGTGGCTCGCCCCAGCCGAATGGTTCCCCTCTCGCAACGCCGCCTGGGAGGTCAGCGCGGAAGGCGGAGTATGCCATGGCCGCTTGAGCGGTTCCAAACCCAACTTTGCCCCTTATCGGGCGTATTTCGTCCGCGAGGGGGAATCACTACGCATCGACTGGGAGGCCACCGAGGGAATCAGCGACGCCCCGTTCACATCCCTCGCCCGAGGAATCGGTGCCGGTGGAGTCGTCCGATGCCACGCCACTCCGGAAAATTTTTATTCACTGACGTTTCCGGAGGAGCAGTATCGTTCTTACAAGCTGCTGGCTGCGGATCTTGAACAAGTGGTGTGGGGCTATGTAAAATTGGAGAATCCTTCGGCGGCTGCGCTGCTCAAGGTGTTTGAGGCGGCCAAGAACGAGGATGACGCTCCAGCAGATCGCCCAATGACGCTGCGCTTGGCCCCCGCGCCTGCAGGGGCTCAAAAAAACCAGTGGATCATTGGAGAGTTGCTTCACATTGAGTGGGTTTCGCCCTAGACTGCCCTCCGTGAGCGACGAAATCATGGCTTGGTATCACTGTGGTCGTTGCGGCTTGCTCTTCAAGTCGCCGCCTGGCGATGGGGTTGAGCGCCGTTGCACCCAATGCGGACGCGACCCTGCACTGGGCGTTGACACCCAGTCGCTGCGTTCGTCCCTACCACCTCCCAGGACCGAGTCACAGAGCCACCAAATCGGAAAAAAGGATGACCTGCGCCGCCCCAAGCACAATTTCCTGATGGTCAAGATTTTATTCGGCTGGGCGGTTGCCACCGCTCTTATCGTCCTCGCCGTCCGGTATTTTTGGCAGGATGATAAAACCCGGGCACCCTCCAATTCTGCCGCCGCCACGGTGACTGGCACCAGCGCCGACGAGGCCGTCGTGACCCTCACCAAGGCCTTGCCGGCGTGCTGCGAAACCCTTAGCGGATTCCTCGGTGCCAGTTCGCCTGAGGAACGCAATCAATTTGTGCTCAATCCGGTGACCACCGCCGCACGCATGGCACGTTTTTACGATCTCAACCCATTCATCAGGATCGAACCATTGGCCATCAAGAACACCACCAATTCATTGCTGGTATTGCCCAAGGGGCGGGCCGTGGAGACCCGCTGGAATGCTCCTGACGGGCGCACTCTCGACTGTGTGTTTATCCAACAAAACGGTGAATGGCGCCTCGATTGGGAACACTTCGCCCGCTACAGCGATTACCCATGGCAACTCTTTCTCACAGGCGCGGGTGAACCGGAGTTGGAATTCCGCCTGCTGGCACGCGAACGCCTCGTCAAGCAGCGCAGCGAGTCGAGCCTCATGAGCTTAGTGTTCTATCAACCCCGCTTCGGCTATCCGGACCAAACTGCCACGGCTTCGCCCGAGTTTCTCGTTAGCCGCAACAGCCCCGATGGCAAACTCCTCGCCGAGGCGTTCAAAAAACATGCCAAGGGCGAACTCTTGTACGCCTCCAAACTCCCCTACCTCGAGCCTCCTGATATGCTCCGCGTCCGCGTGCTTCTACGCCGCCAGCCCGCGCCAGCCGACGCCGATGCCCCTTTCACTTTCGAACTCGCCAAGGTCATCGCTTGTCACTTGATGAGCCTCGACGACCCAGGTGTGGCTCTGCCGCCCCCACCCGCCGCCCCTTAACGACAGGCCACTGACGCCAACCCAACGAGGCCTCGCCCAGTCAAGACCGCCGTCTCTTCAGCGAAATCGCTAATACCCACAACTCAAGGCGTGCTGGCAGGGCGTGCCAAGGCGGCCCGCATCGCTGCCAGAGGCGCGCTGCCCGGGAACCACTGCTGAAACGCCAGCGCTCCTTGATGAATGAGCATCGAGCGCCCATCGGCCGTTCGGCAATTCTGCGCCGCCGCCAACTCCAATAGCGGGGTCGGTTTCGGCTGATAAACGCAGTCGTACACCCGTTGCCCCGGTCTCAGGCATGCAGCCGGCAGAATCGGCACTTCGCCGGGTTTCAGGCCCACTGCGGAGGCATTCACAATCAAGTCACAAGCGCGACAAATTTCCGCCAGAACGGGCTCATCCAGCGCCAGCATGCTGATCTCACAACCCGCCGCCAACCGATGCAATCGCACCCCCAACGGCCACAACTTTTCCAACGTCCGATTGACTAGAACCAGACTCTTGACCCCCTGCATCGCGCATTGCACTGCGAGAGCCTGGCCGGCACCACCGCCCGCTCCGACGATAAGCACCTTGAGCTCGTTCAGCGCGACGCCAAACTCGTCGGCGATGGCCCTGACAAATCCCGGCCCGTCGGTATTGCTGCCGCGGGTTGACCCAGCCTCGAAGCTCACGGTATTGACGGCACCCAAGGCTTGCGCTGCGGCGTCCACCACATCGCAGCAGCCCATCACCTCAAACTTGTGCGGCACCGTCACATTGCAGCCGATAAATCCCAGCTCACCCATCCGCGCCAGCGCCTCACCTACCCGCCCCGGTGCTACCTCCAGCCGCACATACCGAGCCTCGATAGCCGCCTCGTCCAGCGCCGCCTGTTGGATGCGCGGCGAGGCCGAATGGGCGATGGGCCAGCCGATGACGGCCAAACGCGCCGGTTTGGCTCCCCCGGAATCCAGCAAATCCCGCGAAGCAAGATCATCCAATGTGTATACTTCTTTCATACAGTGCTTGGACAAATCCGCCAATGCGGGCAACGCTGCGGTCCTTTCCCAATAACCCGAGGATATCACCCAGATCAGGACCGTGGGCCCGTCCAGAGAGTGCCGCTCGCAACGGAAACATTAACTGGCCCGGCTTGACAGCGGCGGCCGCCGCCACCTCGTTCAAGGCGGCCTTGGCGGCTTCTCCCGACCACTCGCCGATGCCCTCAAGCGCCAGTGCGAGTTTTTCCAGCAGACCTGCGGCGGCGGCATTGGAGCGGACCTTGGAGAGTACCTCCGCATCCAATTCGATGGCATCCGTCAACAGGAAGGCCACCGCGTCGGGCACTTCGCCCAGCAAGCGAACCTTGTCTCTGACTGCAGCGGCAACTGCGGTAAAATTCTCCGGCAGCGGCAAACCAGACTGCTGGATAAACGGTTCCGCCTGGCTGGCAAACTTGGCATCACTCAATTTTGCCAGGTGCTGCTGATTGACCCAGCGGCATTTTTCCATATCGAAGCGGGCCGGTGCGCGGTTGACGGCCTCCAGCGAAAAGCGTGCGACAAGTTCGTCGATGGAGAAGATTTCAGCGTCTGCCTTGGGGGACCAGCCTAGCAAGGCGATGAAATTGACCACTGCCGCCGCTAAAAACCCCTGCCGCGGATAATCCCCCACCGCCGCCCCAGCGTCGCGCTTCGACATCTTGGAGCCGTCCGAATTGAGAATGAGTGGAATGTGCGCATACTGAGGAGCCACCCCGCCCAGCGCCTCGATCAATTGCAGGTGCTTGGGTGTGTTCATCAAATGATCCTCGCCACGAATCACATGTGTGATGGCCATTTCCAAATCATCCACCACGTTGACGAAGTGAAACACATACGAGCCATCCGAGCGCCGGATCACCATGTCCGGCGTGTTGCTTTCATCTCGATAATCAATGGTCACCTCCCCACAAACCAAATCCAGCATTGTCACCGGGCGACGCTCAAATCTAAAGCGCCAAGCCCCGCCGTCCTCATACGCCCGCCCGGTGGCCCGCAGTTTTTCAAACCAGGTATCGTAGATCCCCTGACGCTCACTTTGGAAATACGGACCGCAATTGCCGCCCACACCCGGCCCTTCGTCCCAATCGAGACCGAGCCAATTCATTCCGTCGAAAATCGCCTGTCTTGCGGCGTCGCTGTTGCGGGCCTCGTCGGTATCTTCCACCCGCAACACAAAAGTGCCGCCAAGACCTCGGGCAAACAGCCAATTGAACAAGGCGGTGCGAGCCCCGCCAACGTGCAAATAGCCAGTGGGCGAGGGCGCAAATCGGGTGCGTACGGTCATGGCCGTGGTATAGTCGCCTACCCCTGCGGAGTCTAGCTCCCATGCTGGGAATTTTCCGACTCACGGGCATTGACCTCAAGGACTGTGGGCATCTTGCCCAAATTTGCCCATGAAATGTGGAGGACGGCTGTCTGTGATTGGGACGACCGCACGGTAGCCACTCGTCCATGACAGGCAGGATGTCTAACATTCTGCCAAACTGACGATAGGAAGTACCCGTCTATTTCCTAGGGGAATTTTACTCGGTATCTTTGATATCGATGGCGGCGAATTCGCCGTCCTTGCGGCGATAGACGAGGGTCAGGCAGCCGCGGCGCGCGCTTTTGTAGAGGACGAACGGGCGGTCCGAGAGTTCGAGTTGCATGATGGCGTCTTCCTTGTACATCGTGCGAATCGAATAATGATCGGGGTGGATGATGTAGGGCTCGGGATCCACATCCGAATCTTCCGGATGGTCGAGCACCGCCGTGGTGAAGACCCGTTCGTCGAGGTGGCGGATCGATTCGTTGCGATGAGGGCGGTGTTTTTTGAGCAGGCGCGTCTTGTGCTTACGCATGCGGCGAGCAATCTTCTCGATGGTTTCATCAATGGCTGCATACATGTCGCTGCCTTCGGTGTGGGCCTCAATGGTAATATGGTTGGCGCAGAAGAGGATAAATTCGGCGATATGGCGGTTCTTTTGGACATCGAGAATAGCCTTGGCACCAATGATACGCGGATAATCGAGGTGGAGACCCTCGATTTTTTTGGTGACGTAGTCGCGCAGGGAATCAGTCACTTCCTCATGACGGACAGTGATGGTGATTGACAAATTGACGTTAGCGGTTTGCATGGCGTTGGTTGTTATGGTTGAGGCCGATGAGAACGGGTTTACAAGTGTCCCACCGATGCAACAATATAGAACGGATATTTGCAAACACGCTAGAAAAATTCACTGAAGCCGGCCCGATATAAGGCTGGCTTCAGCGGCTCTTTGGACGGGTGATGTCGTCAAAGGCTTTCTGTGGATCGCCGTCAGGAACGAGCGCTTTGTCAGGCTTGTCGCTGCTTGGCTCATCCGCATCGACGTCGGATTCCTTGGCGGCAGCGTAGAGCGCCGAAAAATTATCACTGGGGTGGAGCAAGGAGCCGCCGATTTTCAAAGAGAGCCAGCGGTAGCCGTCGTGAGGCTCTGAGAGCATGGAGTTAATTTTTGAATTACGGGCGAGGTGAGCGATGGATTCGGGGATGCCGATTTCCATGGTGCCGGAGAGGGATTTGTCGGTGTTGCTGGTCAACTCGGCATGGATAGCCATGCGGGATTTGCTTTCGAGTTGGAGTTCGTGGAGTTCGATTTTGGAGTTTTTTCGATGGATGATTCCGGTAAAATCCCCGACGAAGGAAGGGTTTTCGTACCATTTGTCATTGAGCGTGCGCACCAGTGACGACAGGAACGGAAAGCCCTTGATGCTCACTTTTGTTGACAAGGTGCTCTTGAAGGCCAACTTGAATTCAGCGTCGGCGGGCGAGTCCGGCAGAAACGTCAGCGAGTTGGGAGCCGCATCTGGACGGGAGTCGATTTTTGAACCGATGAGTTCGCCGAATTCCGAGCCGAGGAGTTCGGCGAAATCGAAGTTTGCAAGTTCAGCTGCGAGGGTGGTGGGAGATGTACTGCCAAACGGTTGAAATTTGCCAGTGAGGTCGAAAATCCCGTGTTTCAGTTGGGAGTCGGTGATACGCAAGACGATCAATTTTGTTTCCGATGGACGGAATTCCACCACGGCGCGGTCGATTTTATAGATTGGCCAACCGGTGAGTTGGAGGTTGCCGTGATAG
>JBAXCM010000052.1:0-15034 GCA_037141475.1 Verrucomicrobiota bacterium
ATCTACACCCTCACCGTGACCGACTTTATCGGCGCGAGCGCCAGCGATTCGGTGCTGGTGACAGTTGGCGGCAGCACCCTCACAACCCTAACATCAACACCCGCTGCAACCGGTCCTTATGGCACGGCGGTGGCCTTCACCGCCACGGTTTCCCCGGCGGCCCCCGGTTCGGTGGTCTTCAAAGATGGGGCCATCACCTTGGGCAGCGCCACCTTGGTATCGGGCGTGGCGACATTCACCACCCCTGCCACCTCGCTGGCTATTGGCAGTCATTCTATCAGCGCATATTTTGCTGGCAGTGGCTCGTTCACTGCCAGTGCCTCCGGCGCTTATCCATATTTGGTGACCGCCAAACCTGTAACGATCACCGGGGTGACGGCCGCCGCTAAAGTTTATGATAAAACCACCGCCGCCACTCTAACCGGCGGGATGGTTTCCGGGGTGATCGGTGGCGAAATCGTCTCCGCGAGCAGCGGCAGTGGCAACTTTGTTCTAGCAGACGCGGGCAGCCAGGCCGTCACTGCCACCGGCTACGGAATCACGGGTGCCAACGCTGGCAACTATATTTTGGCGACCCAGCCGGCCGTACCAAACGCCGCCATCAACCCCAAATCGTTGATGCTTTCAGGAATCACCGCCGCGCCAAAGATATATGACGGAACAACCACCGCATTGTTGGGTGGAACCCCGGCACTGCAACTGGCGGAAGCTGCCGGCAGCGGCACCACCAGTGATGGCAAACCCTACAGCGGAGATATCATCACTGTGTCCGGTGCTCCGGCGGGAACACTCGCTTCCAAGGACGTCGGCATCAGGGCTGTAACCCTCAGCGGCTGCACCCTAACCGGCGCACAGGCCACCAACTATACGCTCACCCAGCAATCAGGTCTGACCCAAGCAATCACTCCCAAGGGATTGCAGGTAAGTGGACTTGTGGCACCTCCGAGCAAAACCTATGACGGCAATACCAACACCACCGTCAGCGGCAGCGCCACCGGCCTGCTGGTCCCTGAGTCCATCGGCAGTGGCAGCACTGCCGACGGAAAACCCTATGCCGGCGACACCGTGGCAATGAGCGGTTCTTCCAACGGCAGCGCTACCTATAACAGCAAAGACGTTACCACCGCCACCTCCGTCACCTACAACGGTCTTAGCCTGAGCGGCGCACAAGCATCTAACTACACATTACAGACCGCTGCGGGCATCACGCCCAAGCCGCTCGTTTTGCTCGGCAACCGCAACTATGACGGAACCACCGTCATCGACCATGCAAGTTTAAGCATATCTAACACCATAAGCACCGATGACGTCATCCTAACAAGTGGCGATGGCGTTTTAGCTGGAAGAAATGCCGGGACGCAGGTCCTCACCGTCGGTAATGGGGTGGCGCCGGCACGGGTTGGCAGTTATGCGATCGGCAGCACGGGAGCAAGCGCGGCGACATCCTTCAGCGTGACAATCCCCGCTCCAACAAACAGCAACACGCTGGTGGCCATCATTTCCACTCGTGGCGCGAGTGCCAGCGCGGTGGCCGGCATCGTCCAAAGTGGCACGGCGCTGTGGACTCGCGCAACCCAATCCTCGGGCACCGCTGGCACCACCACCGAGATTTGGTATGCCCCTAACATTCAGACCGCAGGCACCGCCGTGACGATCCAACTGGCGGCCTCGCTCATGGCCTCGGCAGTGGTGACCGAGTACAGCGGCGTGCTGGTCGCCGGCAGCGTGGACCAAGTTGCTAACAGTACCGGCAGCGGCAGCACCGCAGTCACCGGCAACACCTCCACGACCACCCAGGCCAACGAATTGTGGCTCGGCGGCATCGGCCTGGACAACAGCACACTCACGCTGGGAACGCCCATCGGCGGATTCGCCAGCATGGCCAGCGCCCAGTCGGCAGGCGCAAGCGCGGCGGGCGATGCCAAGATATATGCTCTTGAAAAATTGCCCGGTGCCACCGGCACGGCTGCTTCAGGCGGCACGATCTCAGGCACGGCACCTGGGACCATTGCCCAACGAGGTGCCGCAACCACGGCCAGCATCACCACCGCCGGCTCGGTGACCATAAACAAACCTAGCGGCGTCGTGGCTGGCGATGTGATGATCGCAACCCTAACCAAAATCGGAAGCACCTCTGCGCTCAGCGCACCAACTGGTTGGGCGGTCATCAGTCAGGCGACCCTCCGAGCAAGCAGCACGCTGACATATGCTGCGGTGATGTATCGGGTGGCAGACGGCACCGATGCATCGGCGACAAACTATACTTTCAACTTGGGCACGACGACCACCGCTGTTGGAGACATCGTGGCATTTTCCAATGTGGATGCCAGCGGAGGAGTGAAGCAAGATGGCACGGCGGGTGGCCCGTTCGATGTAACTCCGGTGGCCATGACCGTGAACACGGGTGGATCGACATCCGTCACCGCCGGCGCAATCGCCACCGTTTCGACCAATGCCGCTGTGATTATGTGCGGAATGGCCGGCGGCACCGCTACTTGGTCCGCATGGACAAGCGCCTCATCCGGCACCCTCACCGAAGTCGCCGATAACCACCAAACCACCGCCGCCTCAGTCGGCATCGCTTGGGCAACTAAAACCACACCAGGCACCACCGGCGCGGGTGCCGCTACATTGTCCAGCAGCCAGCGCAACGGCGGCATTTTGCTAGCCCTGCGGCCAGCACCCGCCATCCCGCAGTGGTCCGGTGCTTTGGCCACCTTCAAGCCCCAAGCCCCGGCCCTCAGCGGTTCACTGGTGCTCGGAGGAACATCCGCCTCTAACTACACCTTGGCAGCTGCCAACGGTTCAGCCACCATCAACCCGCTGCCACTAACGATAAGCGCGATCCCGGCAACCAAAACGTACGATGGCACGCTCGGCGCTGCGGGCACTCCAACGATCACGTCCGGAGCCATCCAGCCAGGAGACACGGCAGCGGCTTGGACCCAGGCCTTCACCTCTGCGGCCGCGACGGCCGTCAACGGCGCGACCTTGACGCCTGCGCCGCTGCAGGTGATTGATGGCAACAATGGCTCCAATTACAGTTATACTTTTGCCAGTGCCAGCGGCACGATTTTCAAGGCGGTGGCAACCATCACGCTTCACGGCCTCACACAAGACTACGACGGATCGCCCAAGGTGGCCTCGGCCACCACCATCCCGCCCGGCCTTGGCGTCGATGTCACTTATGATACCAGCACGTCAGCGCCCAGCGCCGTCGGCACTTACGCAGTTGTGGCAACTGTCAGCGATACCAATTACACCGGCACAGCCAGCGACTCGCTTGTCATCACCGGCGAGCCCATCGCCGCTTGGCGAAGCCAGCATTTCACGGCCGACGAAATTGCCGCCGGCCTCGCCGCGGATGCCGCCGACGCTGATGGGGACGGCTTGACTAACCTAACTGAGTACACGCTAGGTACCGATCCACGGGCGTTCACCCCTGCGCCACTGGTGCTGACCCGTGCTAGTGACAATTCCTTCAGGCTTACTTTCACCGCCCGCCGGGCGAGCGGTGCGGGTTACGAGAGACTGACCCGCAAGTATTCGGTGGAAGGCAGCGCTGATCCGGTCAATCCGGCGGCGTGGCAATCCTTGCCGGGTTACACCGACGTCGTTGGCGATGACCAGTCTGTCACAGTTGCGTTGACAGCAGGTGATCCGCTGATTTTCTATCGGCTCCGCGTCCGTCTCGAGTAAGCGTCAAAGCCCAGTCAACAAGAAGAGTGATTCAATGAAGGCC
Source organism: Verrucomicrobiota bacterium (assembly GCA_037141475.1). Taxonomy (GTDB): domain Bacteria; phylum Verrucomicrobiota; class Verrucomicrobiia; order Verrucomicrobiales; family Akkermansiaceae; genus Luteolibacter. The sequence goes on from JBAXCM010000052.1 coordinate 3,743, forward strand.
ATGATCATCGCCAGTCAGACATCCGCCCACACCGCCAGCCTTCAGCTGGCTTCGGGCCGCTGAACCGCTTGTCGCCGACAAGCCAATCATGGTTCCCCGCACGAAGGGCGGATTTGACTTTCCGGAGGTGCTCCCAGCCTAGTGTCGGCTCCTCGCGAGCCACGCTGAATAGCAAACGTGAAAAATCGCCGACGAGCATCGGCAATCCAGCGCAATGCGTTTGTTGGCCACATCAGGACCCACAGGTGCAAGTGTTGACGTTGGCCGTGTTGTCTTTGCTAACTGGTGATCGGCGGGCCACAGTGGTGATTCTTGTGATGAGGATTCTGGGCGTGGTGCTGCGCTTTGTGGAGAAGACCCGAGCCGAAACCGATAGATGACACTATCTTAGGTCGGAGGGCAGCCTCTTGGGATTGATGCACCGGGGTGCGGCCTCACTCATCATCGTGACCCCATGGAACAAACAACAGGTGCCCCCCGGAATTTTTGTCTTTGGAAGTATGCCAATCCACCAGGTTCCACAGCAACGATACATGGGATTTATCGGGACTGGAATCCCAGCGCAGAAACGGGAAAATATTGCGCCGCACCGTGGCTTGCTTGCCTTGGCCTTCCTGTTGGCGCTCATACATCCGCCACAACAGACGGAAGCTGGACTCGCTCGGGTTGCGCTTATAGTCCCACAACAAGCCCCACAGAGCCTCATCCTTGACGGCTTGTCCATCGCCCTCTCGCTCATCCGAGCGCTGCCAAAGGGGGATGATCGGGTCGAGGCGGCGCAGCGAGGTGTTCCAGGTGATGGCAGAATCCCGCAAGGCTTGTTCCAAGCGCTTGCGATCTTGCGGCCGGGTTCCGGTCGCAGCCAAGTCACTGACGGCGGGCAGGTTTTTCACGCCCAGGGTGGCAAGGGTGGCACGGACGTCGCGGGCCGACGGATAGGGCACGGCGCGGGATAGGTGGGACTTGGCGTCAGAGGGCAATTCGGCGCGCCGGGTGTTTTGGCTCCACTGCCAAGGGATGTCCTGATTGGTCTTCCAACCGGGGCCTTGCGGGCACATCAGCCAATGGCCGAGCCCGATCCATGCCTCCTCCGCCGGGCGCGTCCCTTGCGGCAATTGTTGGTGCGTCTGGCGCTCATGATGGGTGAGCAACGTGGAAAGGGTGTCCGAGGTGACGACGCTGCCATGGGCCTGCGCTAGCCACGACCAGTTAGGCGCACCGGGCAGGGGTCGGGTCTGTTCGGTCCGGTAAACCAAGCGTTGCTTAGAGACGCGGGACGATCCCTCCGCAGCATCGGTTTGGCGCATGTCGCCAAGCGAACCGAGCAGGAAATTAGAATCCTGATAGGTCGGGGTATGTTCGCCCCAAGCCATCAGCGGCCAGAAATGCCATGAAGATTTTTTGTCATTGGCACCATGCCAATACAAACTAGAGGCCTGCAGGTATCCATCCGCAGTCCCACTCATGCCGGGGCCTTGCGCACCGCAGGCAAAGGGCCAGGCGCGCCAGGTGGTCCCCTGCGCATTAGTTTGCACCTTGCCCAAGCCGAAGAGCCCGTAATGCGCGTCGCCAATCCGGTTGTAGAGGCCGGCCACGTTGATGATGCGTTGCTGCGGGTCCCGGTAGTCCCAGAAAAGCGGGCCGAACAGGTTGACCAAATGGGTGTCGGCGGCGGGATTGCCGCCATAGCCAGCCAGCGGGGTGATCCAACACGAAAAGCCATTGGCGGTGTTGGATTGCTGGTGCCACAAGGGAAACAACGTCCTCGAATGAGCTTGGACGGAGTCCGATTGCCACCACAGCGGAAAACTGACATGGGTTAGGTTTTCACCCTGCCGGTTGTGATAGGTTAACAGTGGCAAGGCCCACCATTCCCGACCTTTGGCGGTGGTTTCCCCAAATGCCATCAGGCCGAGCATCGAGCGCCACTTGGCGTAACCGGCGGACGTCCCTGGGTTTTGGCCATAGAAAATTTCCCCCAGCCACAGGGTGTGACTATCCCAGTAGGCCACCGGCAACAGAAAGTTGGCTCCGTCGTCAAAATGTAGCCATGGTCCGGCCGCCCACCACGTTTGGCCTTTTGCATACACTGGCAAAAACCCCTTTGAATCCTTGCTCCACCAACTGTTGAGTACCCAACAACTCTCCTTGTCCCAGTAGGCCAGCGGCACCAGTGCCGTGCCTGGATCCTTCGACAAGGTGCTGCTGCGTACCAGCGGCCCGGCAAACCACCAGTCGCGGCCCTTGCCACCGATCGGCAGGACACCAAGAGACTGCTTGTCCCACCATGACGTCAGCGCCCAGCCATCACCATCCTTGGTATTCCATGAGGACAGCGGAAATAGCACCGAGTAGTCCTCATCCTGCTTGTTGATCAATGGGCGAATTGCAAATCCGTGATCATCCCAGTCGCCAATGGGCCACAGCACCGAGTGCTTCTCGCGGTTCGCATAGTAAAGCGGAAACAAATTGACCCGCTTATCCGTCAGCCGTTCATTGCCTTCGCCAAATACTGATACTTCCAACATTCGGCGTGACGAAGCGCATCCGAGACCCTCCACAATGAAAATCACCAAGCTGAGAAATATAAGCAGGCGCCGGACGATATTCATAGAGATTCGGAGGGTTGAGAAAGCTCCTTTTCAACCCTCCGAGGACTTTTGGCAAGCCCAAAAATCGATTCTATCAGCGGCGGCGGCGTAGCAGAGCCAGCACGCCGACCCCACCCAACATCGCACTGGAGGTTTCAGGGATGGTCGTGTAGGTGACCGTAATCGTACCAGAATCGACGCCGGCATACCCAAAGTTTACATCACTGGCCGCTGAAGTCCGAATATAACTCGCAATCACGTTCGACGTCACGTCAAAGACCATATTGCCCGATCCCATGAACTGGGCCAATGTCCGGCTATCAGTCGCATTGAAGTAGTTAACACTGTAGGTGCGCGTCAGATTCGACGATATAGGTGAACCCTCCATCACCACGAGATCGGGCTCCCCGCCGACAAAATTGTGGCCAGCGGTCCTCTGATAGGCCCCAACGTCAAACGGAGAGGTATCCAGCTTGGCATTTGAAAATATCGTCACCAAGGTCGGGCAATCAATCACGGTTTGCACCGACGCACTCAATGACGTGAATGTGTTACTTCCTGAGGCGGAACTCACCGTCGCGCCGATTGATGGCGACTGCCCGTCCAACGGAGCACTGTAGTTGATTGTAACACCGGTCAGTGTTTCATCGGGATGTGCGCTGGGATCAAAAAATGCAAGCGACGCTTCCGAAAGCGAACCTTGGCTGCCGTTGAAGTTGAGCGTCGTACCTATAACCGACTGGGATATCGCAACGTTCCAACTACCGACTGACGTGTACGTCGCCGCTGAGGCGACTCCCGCTAAAAGCCCGAAAAGGGCTAAACTGTGTATGATTTTCATGAGGTGTTTGTGTCGTGTTTCGTTTGTGCGTCAGCCGTCATTGCATTCCGCATCAAACCAGTTTCTCTTCATCCGATTCACCCGGACGCGGCGCAACCTATTTCAAAAATTAGGTCAATCAAGGGAAATTTGCAGAATAAATTTCACTTTGTTCCGAATTCATAAATCTCCTTTGGTGCCTCGAAGTGCACACATGATACGAATTGGCAGTCCAGGATTCCGGGCTGGTGGCTTGGTGCAAAAACGCAAAGGTGGCACCCCGCTTCGGGATGCCACCTTGATTGATTGGGACGGATTCGTTCCAGTTAGAACGCTCCCCCGTGAAGACCTTGAAAAGCCAAAGTTCCTGTCGTTAGGTTAGATTCTCTGCTCCTGGATCTTCAAGTCTTGGGTCTGAGGCGCAGCCTCGTTGGCTGGTTCGGCTTACGGCGCCACCGTCAGGCGGCAGAAGCTCTTGCCCGCTCCGCTCGGCAGTGTGTAGATCACATGGCCCGGACTGCTCACCGTGTCAACGTCGGCCTGGTTGGCAGATGCCCAGTTGACAAGGTCGCTGGACACTTGCACCCCGAAGGATGTTACTGCGTTGACGTGCGGCCAAGTCACCTTGCCCAGCACCACACCGGGATTAGTGGCAATATCGTTCTTGCCCATGAAGTAGGCAATGCCGTTTTGCACACCATCATGGTTGTAGTCCAGGTTGGCGGCCTGGCCACCGGCATGAAGTGTCGCCCAATCGGCATAACCGGATGTGGCCGACGCTGCAGCGAAGTGGTTCTGGATTTCCTGCTGGGTCAGCGTGTGATTGTAGAACGCCAAGTTACCTACGGAACCTGACCACTGGAAGGCACCGTCCGAGCGCATCGCAACTGCCATTGGATCGGTGGTGGCATTCCCTGCATAGGTAACCCCGTTAGCTGTCGCCGCAAGGACACCATCCGTGTAAAAGTTGGCAGTTTGCGTAACATCATCATAAGTCAGGACGAGATGATACCATCTAACCGTATCGGTAGCCGCTTGCAAATTGGCTGTGAAGGCGGTCCCATGGTTTCCATCATACAAACGGGCGGAGAATTTACCGGCATCGACGCCATCATAAATCAGCCAGCCCTGACGGGCACTGGCGGCTTTCATGTTAGACGCGATGCAAGTCCCTGACCCGAGCGCATTCGGCTTGGCCCAAAGTTCTACGCTGAAGGCGGTGCTAGGAGAGAGCGCCGCCACATTCGGGATTCGGGTGGCCGCTCCTCCGCTAAAACCAACGGCATTTCCGCCCTTCGGGCCGGCCACGCCATAGGCCACACCCGAACCAGGATAGGTCCCATTGTATGGGCTGGTCACGTCGTAGGCCACCAAACCATCGCTCTCATTCAGAGGCCAGTAGGACAGCGGGCCGGAGGCTAGGACTGCCGAGTCATATGCCGAACCCGCGGTGGCCACCAAGGTCAATGTCGTGCTGGTATTGTCTGGGGCCGCAGTGAGCAGCAGCCCGTCGCCCGCATAGCTGTAGGTGATGGTATGGGAACCCAACGGAATCGACGTGATGGGCAAGGCGAGCGAGAACGCCCCCAAACTGCCGCTAATGGTGGCCATTTGGCTGACGCCAAGGATCGTGACCTGGACGGAGCCACCTGCAGCCGGATAGCCCGAACCGCCGTTACTCACCGTGCCACTCAATGCGATAGCGGAAGCCCCGACGACGCGAGTAGCACTCGGCGTCACCTGGCTGATGACAGCCGGCCCGCTCATCGTCAGCGCCGTACTGGTATTGTCCGGGGCCGAGGCAAGTGTGATCCAATTGCCCGCATAACGGTAAGTGATGGGGTATATGACGCCGCTCATCAGCGAGACTGTTGGAAATGCCACCGAGAATGATCCACCGCCACCGAGCGGGGTGTATTCGGTCACACCATTGATTGTGACGGCGACGGCTTCACCTTGATTCGGATAGATCGAGTAGCTGGCATCACACACCGTGCCACTCAAGGTCACCGTAGGGGTACCGGAGGGAATGGTTTGGCTAGATGTCACCCCGCTGATGACTGCCTCGGGAATCGCTATGCCCATGTCATGAAGGGCGTAACCGTTGAAGACAATCTCGCTGTCTGTGGGGTAACTGCCGGATTGTCTGGTGACCACCGCATTGGCCACTGTGTCGGTAGCCACCCAAGTGAATGCAAATACCCTAGCAGAAGCGGAGTTGGGAGCCAGCGCCACGGATGGGCTGCCTTCCACTGAGATATTGCCGCCCCGAGGACTGGTCGTGATCCATTGTAGCCGATAGATGTGGCCTGGGGTCAGCCCGGGAATGTCCAAATGTGAGGCATTTGCCGAACTCCAGATGTATTCGCGCATCAATCTTCCATAATCCGTTGCATCGGTGAGCGCAGAGGCCGCCCCTGAACTGTTGCTGTCTGTGTTCGTGCTCTGGCCACCGCCGCCCCACGCACCGTTGCTATAACCAGTCATGTGTGACGTTGATATGCCGAAGACTAATCCGTTAGGAAGAGTGACTGCGGTTATACCCGTTGGGCCGACGTGATTGGCTTCCACCAAGGTGCCGTCATTGAGGATTTCCCTGCCATCACCGGTGGCATCCGTCACGTCCAAGACTGTGATGGCTGTGCCAAGAGGCGAGACGTACTTGATGGCAATTGCGTAGTCGGTGGTGATCAAGCCATCCGACGAGGTAACGATGCAATGGACTGGCAACCCCGTGCAATTCAGCAAGCTAACACCGGATTCAAACGGACTGCCGTTGACAGTACACGTTGCTCCATCGGACACCGTGAAGCTGGGGACGAGGGTCGATACATCCGTGCCAATCGGCGCATCAATGACAACCACGCGTCGTGCCTGGTCAATGGCCACCGGAGCGCTGGTGACCACGAAGCTGCGAATCACCGCTTGGGGAGATGTATCCGGATAGGTCGTGAGCAAGCCGTACTTGCCAGCCAGATAGGCACCCATGGCGGCCTCATCAGTGGCAGACAAGGAGGTTTCGAAACCGATTATCTCGGCGATGTCCATCTCGACCCCGCTTAATGTCTCGGTCCGGCCGATGTTATAGTAGGGATAGGCCGCTAGGTTTGCGGCGGTAGCGCCAGTATTTGCGACAATTTTGAGAAGCATGTAGTCTGTGATTGGCGCAAGCTCAAAGCCGCCACGGGGCATGCTTCCGCGACTGCTGGAGACCGTGCTGCCATTTCTGGAAACAGCGGATGGGAGTTGGTCGTCCCAGAATCCTGAGTAGCCACTGTATAGATTATGACTTGATGCCCGGACGCTCAGGAAATCATTGGATCTGCGGCCGAGGAACGATCCGGACCCGACCCAAGTTGGGTTCGGGGACCGCACGACGACGTATTGCTCTTTGACGAACATGCCACCAGCACAGTCGAACCAGTCATCAGTGCCCCTGAAATGAACGCCTTTCTTTGGCGCTTCGCCGGAATTGTATTTGATGTCGCCATTTGCAAGCACCGGAGCACCGCTGGTGCGGGTCGCGGTGTGTCCGTTGCCCGATAAGTCAAGCCATGTGTTTACTTGGGCACCATCCGCCAGAGCAATGGTGGAGGCATCATACCAGCAGACCATTCCGTTAGATACGGGAGGAGCGCCCACCTGGATTGTCAAGCTGGCGTTGACCATTGCAAAGCTATAGTTGGAAGCGCTCAGGCCACCAACAGCGCAAGCAATGTCGTAACTTCCAACCGGCGATGAGCTGTCTGCGGAGCAGGCCAGATCGGCAGTACCCGTCACACCAGATGTGCCGGGGGTTTCACCATTCTGATATCCGCTGATTTTGTAGGTCAATGTGGGATTGTCGATGCCGGGAATCCGGATCTTGCTGTCAGCCTTCACCGTCAAAAGGGCTGGCACCACATCCTGCTCCAGGGTGGCTGCCACGCTGGTAACATATACACCGTAGCCGGAATATTCCGCAGTGATCGGATGGATGCCGACTGCGAGCAGGCTGCTGCTGATGCTCGCCGTGCCCGTGGCGACATTGACCGCCACCGGGCTGCCCAAAGGGCTGCTGTTGTCATAGAACTGCACCGCGCCGCCCGTGGGTGTCGGCGAAATCGTGGCGCTAATCGTCACATTCTGACCATACGTCGAGGAACTAACGGAGGTGCCCAGCGCGATCGATGTGCCGACGGCATCGGCCACAACGAATGAGTTGGTCGTGGAGGTGGCGGTGGCCGGCGCTCCGGCGCTGTCGGTGACGGAGACATAAGCTTCGTATGTTTGGTTAGACAGAGTTCCGAGAGTTTCGGTAAAAACCGGACCTGAACCGACCTGGGTACCGCCCACTTGGACAAAGGCGCCCCCGCCAGTCTTCATATGGAACGAGACGCTGTATGGAGCTGTGCCACTGATGACCTCAGTGCTCGCCGTCACGGCGCTGTGGGTAGGAAACTCCTCATTTTGAAACGGGGTAGTGAGCTTCACAGTTAGATTCGGGGGTGGGTACGCCGTGGTCAGGCTGTATTTTACCGTTAGATAACCGCCGACCAAGTCCAACTCGGGGCTGGTTAGAATTCTGTTGTAAACCAACACTTCGGAGATATCGCAATCGGAGAGTTCGCTGCCGTTGCTATAGCCGTTCAGTTCAAGGTTATTTGGACCTTGAGTGCCATTTTGATTTGTCGCCAGCTGGGTGCCTTCGGCCCAAACCGTGGAGTTTTGTCCGCTGCCCGGGATGGTCGCGGTGTACAAGTGCGGGCTGGTGTCTGAACTTAAACCGTTGCCATTCCCATATATCCATCCTTCAAAATAGAATCGGTTGCGCTGGCTGCCATGGTATCCCATCAGCCAGTTGTTGCTAGATCCACCGAGCACCCGGCCGTTACTACCTCCGGTCTCACGGGAGACATAAAGAATGGTGCATGGAGCCGTGTGATTCACGCCGTCATTCATCCAAGCTGAGTTATTGAAATGCACGGTCGGAATGCCGCCGATTCCAGAAGCCACCAACGTCGGCGCGCCGCCTTTGAGGGTGGCCATGGCGGAGCTGCCTTGCAGGTCTCGCCACTCGCTCACCGTGCTGCCGCTAAGCGTCATCGTGCCGGGTTCACTCGCATCCAAGTGCAGGGTGAGTCCGTCTGCTATAGGTGCTGCGGCTTGGGCATTACCTGCTGCCAAGCCCGCTGCAACCGCTAACGCGAGGGCGACGTGCTTGAGGATATCTCTGGTTCGGTAGTCTCGATTTTGGATTCTCATGGTCTATCTGGGTGTGTTATTCTCAGATTGCCGACGACGTCGCAACAGCACGTCGTAAACCGGCACAGCGCACGGAAAAGAATGATTAGCAGTGCCATTGCTGACACAGATTCCCAATCCGAGCGTTTCACAAAAGATATATTTCGTGGAACCGGTCAAGATTAATCGATTGAAAAATGATATTATTATAATCTTGCATATCGACTGGGAGAGGTGGCGGATAATTTTTTGTCCCGTCTCCTGCAACTTCTGCGTGCTCACGCCTTGCCGCTTTAGAGAGGCAATCGCGGAGGGTGCCGTGGAAGTCGGTGCTGAAGCCGGGCAGGCGGCGGCTCATGGCATCGCCTCGCCCCCCGGCCATCGCGGAGCGACCTGCAAAATTCCTCCCGTCGGTCCCATGTTGGATGGCAGGGAGTGTGTGCCGAAGGAGGACTGGCGAAATTTTGGCTCTGACAGGGGACCCTGGCACCTGTCGCGTGCAAATTTCACACCAATAGCGCAAGGTACTGAAATAGTCCTCCGGCCTCGAACTTGCCGCGTGACACGTTCCCGCCATCGTGCTAGGCCATTCCCAGCCTTCCTTGCCAAACTTGGTTTTCGGGATACCCCACCCTTCCGATCCGACCAAGGGCGGTAGCGTCGCGAGGGACCTCACTCCAAAACGTTGGGCAAGAAAATGAAACGCTTCGCCAAGGTCATATGCTTTTCTTTGCTAATCGGCTGGTTGGCAACACTTGGAGTCTTTCATGAACGACATGTTGTGTGCTCATCTTTGATCAATGGTGAATCTCCATCAAACCGATTAGGGAGAGGAAATTCAAGGATCGATCTGCAAACATGGGTTGCTGAGATTCACCATCAGCTACATGGCATTCCGTTCATATTCTCGTTCTCCACAGATCGCCCTCCATACACATTAAGTTTTTGCTTTACAGCGAGGGATGTTAACCCGGTCAAAGCCATTATTGTCGAGCATATTCAGATTACCTACGAGGATGGAACAGGCGAGAGGGTGACCATTCCGGCCAATCGCACTCGAAATGAGTTTAGTCCCGACACCGACACATGGAAGCCTGAGGGTGAACCAGTTCTTCTGCATGCCGCCTTCCAGTGTCCCGACGCGCTTGCCAAACGCCAGAGCTTCAGAGTATCGGTTCATGGATTCCTTGAATCCGAGACGGAGACGGAACCCTATTCAGAGGCCGTTGACGTCAGAATCGAAGACAAGAGCTATTTATACATCGGATGGTTCGCCCTTTACATGAAGTTTCTATGCGAATAGAACAACCCAGCGCCGCCACATCACCCCCACGCCAAGCCCGTCCGGTCTCTTTGATCCGACGGGCTTTTTCGTTTTGTTTTCCATATCCATGCACCTGTGTATTTGTGCAGCCTCGGTGCGACTCTATCCTCGAGACGGCTTGTGCTTCTTGCGAACCCGGCACCTCTCCCGGTTGAGCCAAAGCAGCATGGCGAGCTCCGCCCAATCCCGCTGCACTCCAGGCAGTGGCGGCTCGTGCAATACTATCAATTTGGCAGGAGGATAGGCATCCTGGCTGTCGTTTCAAGCGCAGACAGGCAGGAAGCGCTGTCCTCCATCACGGGCAAGATGCCTATTTTCCGCTCAGAGAGCGCTAAATTGGCAGTGTTGGGCGGCTCGTGAGCGGCGGAGGGTCCGGGGCGTGGTTTGCTAGAATCCGACATCCTCGCCCTTGGGCAGCAAGCTGATGAGGTAAGCCACCAGATCGTCAGTTTCGGCATCGCCGATGATGCCACCCCAAGCGGGCATGTAGAGTGGTGGAGGCGGCAGTTTGGGATCCATGGCAGTGATTTCGCGCTGGCCTTTGACGATACGGGCTTTGAGTTCCTCTTTGGTATAGCCGTCTCCGACGTGCAGCAAATCAGGGACCTGTTGGGCGGTTTTGGAATTGGGGTTGGGCACTCCGCCTTTGGCATCCTGGCCATGACAGCCGGCGCAGCCATATTTGCGGAACACCTCGTGGCCGCGCTCGACGGGATTCATCAGAGAAGGCAAGCTCAGCGCCACTTTGTGTTCGTGCAGGCCCATCACAAAATCCGTTAGTGCTCGAATTTCCGATTCATTGAAGCCAAAGCGCGGCATCACTGAATTGGGGGTGACGCTCTGTGGGTCGCGGAAATGTTGGATAATCCAGTCGGGCTTGCGGCGCAGGCCGACGTCGTCCAAAGCCGGGCCGATGGCGCCGCCCTTGCCGTTGACGGAGTGACAACTGATGCAACCTTTTTGTTGGAAGAGGCGTTGGCCGGCAGAAGCACTGGGAATGACCTTCATCGAGGCATAGTAGCCCGGTGCGCTTTCGCCAGTCTGGCTAAGCATAAACAGAGTGATGGCCTCAAGATCCTTTTCGGCGAGTTCCTGTGGCGGCATGCCCGAACCGGGAGTGACGCTGGCCGGCGCAAGGAAATGTTTCTTCAACCAATCAGCCGAACGCCGGGCACCCACCTTGTCGAGCTCCGGGCCGAGGATGCCACCGCTGCCGCCGAGTTTGTGGCAACCGCGGCAACCAACCGTCTCAAACACCTGCTGCCCGAGCGCCAATTTGGGCGCTGCGGGATTGTCGCTTGCCTCATGACACTTGCCGCAGGACGCCTCAATAT
>JBAXCM010000053.1:0-14803 GCA_037141475.1 Verrucomicrobiota bacterium
CACTGTTGTTGAAAACGGAGTTGGGAACTGCCGTCATGTTCGTCACGGTGGTGTCGCCGAGAAGCACCGAGTAGAGGCCCTTGGTGACGGTGAGGGTGACTGCGTTTGTCGGCTGCGAGCCGGCTGTGCTGGAGCCGTCGTTGCTCCAGTACGTGGTGGAGCCTGTGATAGAATTGGCTCGACCCCATGGCACATTTGTGGTCAAAAACTGAATTCATATCTCACCCCATGGCAGCGCTCGGTCGGTTTCATGTTTTCCAAGCACGCTTGGTGATAGCCTAAGGAAAATCCGAGAAAAGATTTCCCCAATGCCGCTTCCATTGTCACACTTCGAGCATGCCGCCGCGCACTGGAATTCTCTTCGTTGTGTCCGGCCCCTCGGGGTCGGGCAAGACCACGCTGTGCCGCCGCCTGGCAGCCGACAAGGCAGCGCACTATTCGATTTCCTGCACGACCCGCCAACCGCGGCCCGGTGAGATCGCCGACCAGGATTACCATTTTTTATCGGAGGATGCGTTTGCCACCCGGGTTGCCGCCGGGGAATTTTTGGAACACGCGCTGGTGCATGGCAACTACTACGGCACCCTGCGCTCGGAGGTGCTAGGCCATCTGGGTGCGGGGACTGATGTGGTGATGGACATTGACGTGCAGGGCGCGGCCCATGTGCGTGCCTGCACCGATCCGGAGATCCAGCGGGCACGGGTCGATTTGTTTGTGATGCCTCCCAGTGACGCCGAACTGCTGGCCCGCCTGACCGGCCGCGGCACCGACAGCGAGGCCACCATTGCCTTGCGCATGGCCAATGCCATTGAGGAAATGCGCCATTGGCCGAGTTATACCTATCGGCTGGTGTCTGCCACCCCCGAGGAAGATTATGCGCGGTTCAAGGCGCTACTGATCGCCGAGCGGCTGCGGGTGAGCCGTTTTGGGAAAAATTCCGCCCAAGATGACTGTCCTACACAAACGCTCTAGGCAGTGGGTAGGAGGGGCGGGTAGGAGGTAGGAATGCGCTACACGATAGGACTTGATTACGGCACCAACTCGGCACGGGCGTTGGTGGTTGATTGTGCGGATGGGCGGGAAATCGGCACGGCAGTGGTGGGGTATGCGTCGGGGCAGCAGGGGGTGTTGCTGGATCCGGCGGACCACCAATTGGCGCGACAGAATCCGGCGGATTATTTGCGGGTATTGGAGGAGGCGACGCGCGGGGCGCTGGCAGCGGCGCAGGCTGCGGAAGCGGGATTTTCGCCGGCGCAGGTGATCGGCATTGGGATGGACGGGACGGGCTCGAGCCCGCTTCCGGTGGATGCCAACAATGTGCCGCTGGCGTTTGCGGCGGAATTTTCCGAGCGACTGGCGGCGCAGTGCTGGCTGTGGAAAGACCACACGGGCATTCCCGAGGCGGAGGCGATCACGGCGATTGCCAAGGAAATGCGGCCAAAGTATTTGGCGAAAATTGGTGGCACCTATTCGTCGGAGTGGTTCTGGGCAAAACTCTGGCATTGCCTCAAAACCGATCCGGAAGTTTTTGCAGCGGCGTTTTCATGGGTTGAACTCGCCGACTTTGTGCCGGCAGTGTTGTGTGGGGTGAGCGACCCCCGGCAAATCCGCCGCGGCGTGTGCATGGCCGGCCACAAGGCCATGTATGCCGAAGAATGGGGCGGCCTGCCCGACACGGAGTTTCTAACAGCGCTTGACCCACAGCTCGCAGCCCTGCGCGAACGCCTGTACGACACCGCCTACGACTCCTCGGTGGCGGCCGGCACACTGTGCCCGGAATGGGCCGCCAAGCTCGGCCTGCCCGCCGGTATTCCGGTGGCCATCGGTGAAATGGACGTCCACTACGGCGCGATCGGCTGCGGCGTCACCGAGGGCACCTTGGTCAAGGTCATCGGCACTTCCACTTGCGATTGCGGGGTCATCGCCGCCGACAAGCAACCCGCCGATATTCCCGGCATCTGCGGCATCGTCAAAGGTGCCATCCTCCCCGGTTTCTACGGGATCGAGGCCGGCCAGTCCGCCGTCGGCGACATTTTCAAGTGGTGGGTCGAGGGGGTTTGCGACGGAGACCCCTCGTTGTTCCAATCTCTAACAAGCGAAATCGCCGCCATGCGCCCCGGCCAGAGCGGCCTGCTGGCACTCGACTGGAACAACGGCAACCGCACCGTTTTGGTGGACCAGCGGCTAACCGGCTTGTTGGTAGGACAAACCCTGCACACCAGTCGTGCCGAAATTTACCGTGCGCTCATCGAGGCGACGGCCTTCGGCGCGCGGGCCATCCTTGAGCGCCTCAAGGAGTACGGCGTGCCGGTGGCGCGCATCGTGTGTTCCGGCGGTATCGCCGAAAAGGACCCGGTGCTGATGCAAATTTATGCCGACGTGACCGCTTGCGAGATGTTGGTGTCCCGCTCGGCGCAAAGTTGTGCGCTCGGCGCGGCCATCGGAGCCGCAGTGGTGGCCGGGGCCTATCCGGGATACAGCGAGGCGCAGGCCGCCATGACCGGCGTCAAAGAACTCACCTATCGGCCAAATCCGGCGGCCTCCGCCGTTTATGACGATTTGTATCACCTCTACCACGAACTCCACGACGCCTTCGGCGGCATGACATCCTGCGCCGCCCTCGGCAACGTCATGAAGGACCTCCTGTCGATCAAACAGGAGGCGATGGCTAGCAAAAGATATTTTTCCTGATTTCAACACCACCCATCACCGCTCACCTAACATCATGTCCTCATCCGCCCTTCCCGAAGTCTGGTTCATCACTGGCTCACAACACCTCTACGGCCCCGCCGCTCTCCAACAGGTGGCCGCCAACTCGCAACATGTCGTCGCCGCCCTCAACGCGTCCGGCGCGCTGCCCTGCAAGGTCGTGTTCAAGCCGGTGCTAACCACTCCGGATGAAATCACCCGCCTCTGTCTGGACGCCAACTCCGCGCCTGAGTGCATCGGATTGGTGGCTTGGATGCACACGTTTTCACCAGCCAAAATGTGGATCGCCGGCTTGCAGGCGCTGCGCAAACCGTTGGCCGATTTACACACCCAGTTCAACCGAGACCTGCCATGGGCCAGCATCGACATGGATTTCATGAACCTGAACCAGACCGCCCATGGCGGCCGCGAGTTCGGTCATATCGGTGCCCGCATGCGGCTGCCACGCAAGGTCATCGTCGGTCATTGGCAGGACCCGGATGTCACCGCTCGCCTTGCCGCTTGGATGCGGGTGGCCCGCGCATGGCAGGCCGGGCAATCCCTCAAGATTGCCCGCTTCGGTGACAACATGCGGCAGGTGGCGGTGACCGAGGGTGACAAGGTTTCCGCGCAGATGCGCTTCGGCTGGGCCGTCAATGGCTATGGCGTCGGCGACCTCGCAGCTCATCTGACCGCCGCCAGTGACGCCGCGGTGGACGCGCTCTGCCTCGAGTACGATGACACATACGCTGTGGCGGCCCCGCTGCGGGCGGGTGGCGAACGGCGCAATTCGTTGCGCGATGCCGCACGCATCGAACTGGGCCTGCGCTCATTTCTAACTGAAGGTGGCTTTGGTGCCTTCACCACCACCTTTGAAGATTTGCACGGGCTGACCCAATTGCCGGGGCTGGCTGTGCAGCGGTTGATGGCCGACGGTTATGGATTTGGCGCGGAAGGCGACTGGAAAACGGCCGGTTTGCTGCGGGTGATGAAAGTCATGGCGGAAGGAGTGGCGGGAGGCACCTCGTTCATGGAGGATTACACCTATCATCTCGACCCATCTGGTGCCCTGGTGCTCGGTGCCCACATGTTGGAAATTTGTCCGTCGATTGCCAACGGCAAAGCGACGCTCGAAGTCCATCCGCTGGGCATCGGTGGCAAGCAGGACCCCTGCCGCCTGGTTTTCGATAGTGCTGCAGGCCCTGCCGTCAACGCATCTCTGATCGATCTGGGCAACCGCTTCCGCTTGCTCGTCAACGAGGTCGAGTGCCTGCCTCCGGCCCAACCGCTGCCAAAGCTGCCGGTGGCCCGTGCGCTGTGGCACGCCCAACCAGACCTCAAGACGGCCACCGCAGCGTGGGTGTTGGCGGGCGGCGCTCATCACACGGTGCTTTCGCTTGCCTTGGCCACCGAACATCTGGAAGACTTTGCCGAGATCGCAGGTATCGAGTTGGCGGTCATCGACCGCGACACCCGCCTGCGCTCCTTCAAAGACCAACTCCGCAACTCCGACCTCTACTATCATCTCGCCAAGGGCATCCAGGGCTAACATCCATCGCGCCAACCATGCCATCCTACCGCTCTATCCAGGAAGAATGCTGCGAGGCTAACCGCGCGCTGCCCGCCACCGGATTGGTCGATCTTACGTTCGGCAATGTCAGCGTCGCCGACCGCGCATTGGGCGTCTTCGCCATCAAACCCTCAGGCGTGGACTATGATAAACTGCGACCCGAGGACATGGTGGTCATCGACTTCGCCGGCCAACTGGTATGCGGCACGCTTCGGCCGTCCTCGGACACCCCGACGCACCGCGGCTTGCTGCTCGCCTTCGAGGGCATCCGTTCAGTGGTCCACACCCACTCGCGAAATGCCGTGGCCTTCGCCCAAGCCGGCATCGATCTGCCGTGCTTTGGCACCACCCACTGCGATTACTTCCACGGCGCGGTGCCGGTGACCCGAGCTCTAACCCCTGCTGAAGTGGCCGGTGACTACGAATGGGCCACCGGTGAGGTGATCGTCGAACGCTTCGCCACGCTCAACGCGCTGGAAGTGCCGGCTGTGCTCGTTAGAAATCATGGTCCCTTTGCATGGGCCGCCAGTGGTGCCAAGGCGGTGGAAACCGCGCTGGCCCTGGAGATTGTCGCGGATTTAGCCATCAAGACCCTCGCCCTCAGGCCACAAACGCCGCCAGTCCCGGCATATTTATTGGACAAACATTTCTATCGCAAGCACGGAGCCGCTGCCTACTATGGGCAGCCGGGCTGACATATCACCTCCACTCTCAAACCCCGAAACAACAATACGCTAACATGCAACCCTATATCCCTGGAATTCCACTGGCTGCCGTGAGCAGCCGCATGGCCGGCATCGACTGGCTGATGATTGCCACCTATTTCACCGTCCTCCTGTGCGTTGCCTGGTGGGTGGTGCGAAAAAACAAGGACACCGCAGCCGACTATTTCCTAGCCGGGCGCAACCTCGGCTGGTGGGTCATCGGCGCGTCGATCTTTGCATCTAACATTGGCTCCGAGCACATCGTCGGGCTGGCTGGATCGGGTGCCAAGGACGGTGTGGCGCTGGCTCATTATGAATTGCACGCATGGTGCCTGCTGGTGCTGGCGTGGGTGTTCGTGCCGTTTTACATGCGCTCGCAGGTATTCACGATGCCGGAGTTTCTCGAGCGCCGGTTTTCAGTTGGCTCGCGCTATGTGCTGTCCATCGTCTCGATCATCACCTTTATTCTATCAAAAATCGCGGTTGGCATCTTTGCCGGCGGCATTGTCTTCGGCACCTTGCTGCCTGAGTTGCAAATCACTATCGGCTCTGTGGTGATTGATAGTTTCTGGATCGGCTCGATCGCTGTGATTATTCTCACGGGTTTGTACACGATCATCGGCGGCATGCGTGCGGTGGCCTACAACGACGCGGTGCAGGTGGTGGTTCTCATCGGTGGCTCGGCGGTGCTGACGTTCTACGGCTTGAACAAGCTGGGCGGTTGGGGCGAGTTGCGGCACATCTGCGGCCCGGACATGTTCAACCTTTGGAAACCGCTGGTGCCAGTGGGCCAGATCGCCTCATGGGCACCGATCAAGGAACTGGACGCATCCGGCGTGATCGTCAAACAGGCGTGGTATTTCAATAACAACTTCCCTTGGCTCGGCATGGCCATCTGCGCGCCGGTCATCGGCCTGTGGTACTGGTGTACCGACCAATACATCGTGCAACGCGCACTTGGCGCTCCTAACCAAAAGGTAGCTCGCGAAGGAAGCATATTTGCGGCATTTCTCAAATTGTTCCCGGTCTATTTGTTCATCATACCCGGTCTGATTTGTTATGCGCTGGTCAAAAAAGGCTTGGTGCCCGAGCTGGCGGCTGAGTTCAACAAACCCGGCGGTTCGCAAGGAGCATTTCCGCTGATGGTGCAATATCTTCTGCCGCCGGGCCTGCGCGGCATCGTGGTGGCCGGGCTGCTATCGGCCTTGATGGGCTCACTGGCCGGGGTGTTCAATGCCTGCTCGACGCTCTTCACGGTGGACATTTATGAGAAGCTTCGGCCCAAGGCTAGCCAGTCGGAACTGGTGCGCATGGGCCGCCTAGCCACGGGGGTGATGGTGCTCATTGCGTTGCTGTGGATCCCGGTGGTCAAGGGCGCGCATGGCTTGTATGAATATCTCCAATCAGTCCAAGGGTACCTGGCCCCGCCCATTTTCGTCGTCTTCTTCTTCGGTGTGTTCTGGAAACGTCTCAACAAGCAAGGCTGCTTCTGGGCAATGGTCGTCGGCTTCGTCGTCGGTATCTTCCGGATGGCGGTGGACACCCCGATCACGCTGCGCATGTTCGATGAATATCCTCATGGCTCATTCTTGTGGATCGTCAACAACATCAACTTCCAATACTTCAGCATCCTCATCACCGTCATCTCGGCAGTGGTCATGGTCGTGGTTAGTTACATGACAGACGTGCCGAACCAACCACAGATTCAAGGGCTGACGTTCGCCACAGCCAGTGCCGCCGACAAAGCGGACACCCGTGCGAGCTGGAACTGGATGGATGTGCTGGGCTCACTTGTGATCCTGGTGTTTATCTTCGGTGCCTATATCTACTTCACGGGCTGATCCAGCGAACATGGCCAAGCATATTGTCGTTTTGGGTGGCGGAATCATCGGTTTGTCCGTGGCGGAGGCTTGCAGCCGCCGCGGCCACCGGGTGACCCTGATAGAACAACATGGCGAACAACGCGGCGGTTGTTCGTTTGGCAACGCCGGCATGGTGGTGCCCAGCCACTTCGTGCCGATGGCAGCACCCGGCATGGTGGCCATGGGCCTTAAATGGATGTGGAACCCCGAATCGCCATTCTATATCAAGCCACGGCTCGATCTGGACCTCATCCGCTGGGGCCTGCGCTTCGTTCGTTCTGCCACCCGTGCCCATGTCGAGCGCTGTGCACCGCTTTTGCGCGACTTGCACCTCGCGAGCCGCCATGCCTATCAGGAGCTTGCTGCCGGAGGCGAAGATATCGGCCTCGTCAGCAAAGGTCTGCTGATGTTGTGCAAGGAAAGCCACACGCTCGACGAGGAGGCTGCGATGGCGGCCAAGGCGCGGGCGCTGGGTGTGCCCGCCGAGGTATTGGATGCCGCCGCCACCGCCCGCCTCGATCCAGGGATTGCGATGGCCGTGGCCGGGGCCGTCCACTATCCGATGGACTGCCATCTGAGCCCGGAACTTTTCTTGGCCTATCAACAACGGCGCGCCGCCCAACAAGGGACGCGTTTCCTGTGGAACACGCAGGTCACTGGTTGGGCTCGCGAGCCTGGGAAATTGCGTGCCGTGAAAACAAACGGCGGCGATATTGAGGCGGACGAATTTGTCATCAGCGGCGGAATTTGGTCGGACGGCTTGATTCGCCAACTCGGCTTGCGGCTGCCAATGCAAGCAGGCAAGGGCTACAGCGTGACCTTGCCAAACCCGGTGGAACTGCCCGCACTGTGCTCCATTCTAACTGAAGCTCGGGTGGCCGTCACGCCAATGGGTGGCAGCCTGCGTTTTGGCGGCACCATGGAAATGAGTGGCACCAGCGAGTCCGTCAGTCCACGCCGGGTCGAGGGGATTTTGCGCGCCGCATCCAACTATTTCCCTCACTTCAAACGCTCCCATTTCGACGGCCTCGCCCCTTGGCATGGTCTCCGCCCATGCTCACCCGATGGCATGCCCTACCTCGGCCGCAGCGCCGCCGCCAGCAACCTGCTGGTGGCCACCGGCCACGCCATGATGGGCCTGAGCCTCGCCCCGGTAACCGCCGCCATCGCCGCCCGTCTGCTAGACGCCGAGCCCCCCGGCTTCGACCTGCATCTGCTGAGTCCCGACCGTTTCGCGTGACCTTCCAAGGACGCCATTTCCCCCCACATATAGCGAGCGGGTGTCCCATTTCGTTGTTTTGGGCTCGCCCTGGGCAGTGCCGGGACTGTGGACTGGACGATGAAATACGGAGCCACATAGATTTGCTCGGCTGCCAGACCTGAAATTGTCTCATCTCATGACCTCGCAAACCTATCTGTCGCAGGGTAGCGGCGTATCAGTTGGACTTGGTGCGGTAGAAGCACCTTGATGCGGGCGGTGCCGGGTCGGTGAACGATACTCTGCCGTCGGCTCCCGCGGTGACTGTGGCAGAATCACTCCATGTCACCATGTCAGTGCTCACTGAATGGCTGGTTGGCTTGCATCGGAATGAATTGTCCTGCATCCCAGCCCACCAGCGGCGTGATGACCGTGCCACTGGTGCCCAAACCATCGAAGTTCTCCGGCCCGGGGATTTGCGTCAGTGTTCAACCGCTGAAAAACAAATCAGGTGGCAACCCGGAGCGGGCTGCCACCTGAGGAAATTCCGCGGATTCGGCGCTTACGGGTTGACCGACAAACGGCAGAATTGCTTGGCTCCGCCGGGCAGGGTGTAAACCACCTTGGTCGGATCCGTTGTATCGATACTCGCATTCGGAGGGACGACGTCACTCCAAGTGGCGAGATCATTGGAGACCTGCACTTTCCATGAGCCCACGGTGGCCGCCGGATCACGCGGCCAAGTGACGGTCCTGACAGAACCGGCTGTCACTACCTGTGGATTGGCACCGCTGATCGTGCCGGCGGCTCCCATGAAATATCTGAGACCATTCGCAACACCGTCGTGGTCAAAATCCTCACTGGCGGTCTGGCCACCCGCGTTGGCGGCTGCCCAGATTTGATAGGGACTGCCGGCACCGGGAACGACCACGCTGCCGATACCGGTGACGAAGGTTGAATCCGAGGCTGTGTAGGTGCCGGTTGGCAGGACCGCGCCATTCACAGTGAGAGTGCCCACCGTGAGCACGCCGCCTGTCACGATGCCGGTACTGACGGTGTCACCGGTTTTAAGGGTCAAGCCGCTGATCGTCTCGTTGAAGTCACTCAATTGCAGAGAGAACCTGCCGCCGCCCGTGTTGGTGATCGTCGAGGTATCGCTGATCTGATTGCCCTTGAGAAGTTGGATGATGACCGTCTGCCCGCCACCTGGATTGACCGTGATCGAGCCCGCTAATGCATCCACACCGTCGGTCTTGTTCAAAACAACCCGCCCCTTATTGATGGTGACTCCATCTGGTGTGTTAGCCTGCGTGCCACCCAACAGCATGTCCGGATACCAGCTGGCATCGTCCCGTCCCTGCATGCGCAGTGTGCCCGGTCCGGTGATCGCGCCATTGTAGGATTGCGGGTTGCCGCCGCCGGTGTTGATCGTGAACTGGTGGCCGTTGAGATCGACGCTTGAAACAGCAGTGGTGCTCCACCATATCGTTGTTGCATCCCCAATCAACCGCGCGGGACCGGCACCGACAATCGCATCAAGGTTCATCGTTAGGGAGCCGCTGATGTCCCTGCGATCCAGGGTGGTGAATGTCCACAACGGGCCTGGGCTCGTGCCGATACTATTTTTAGCGACGACCATCCACTTGTAGCTCGTCAGTGAGAGCACCTGGCTACTGAGTGTGTATTCGCTGAGGGCGACATTCGCGGTCACCGGGGTGATCCCAGGCACCGGATCCGGATCTGTTGCTGGCACCAGATAGACATCGAAACTGGTTGCCTCGGCACAATCAGCCCAATCGAGTTTAGCGAGAAATGCCGGATTGACGTTGGTCAGTCCGTCGGTCGGGACAGGTGCCGCAGGAGTGACAGGTGCCGACGCAATGACTGGCGGGCCGGAGGCTCCCACTTCGATATAGCCCGATCCTAACACATAACCATCGCCCACGATGTAGGCTGCTTCCGGTTGTTGGATGCCATTGATGAATAGCTTGGCCACTTTGAGGATGCCGCCTACCCCGGTGTTCACGGAGGAGCCTGTCACTAGATGGAGATTGTTGATCGTATCCGTATTGCCGGCTAGGTTGAGAACGGCCGATGACGCGCTGAGGGTGACGTCCGAGTCATCACTGATCTGGTTGCTGGCGGCCCAGTTCAGTCTCGATGCGGTGCTGTTCAGGGTGATCGTGCCTTGCAGGGCGTTGCCGGAACTTTTTTCGAGTGACACGATGGCATTGGAGATGGTGGTGGTGCCGGTATAGGTGTTGCCGATAGCCCCTGAGACATGCATGGGATTGTTACCGCCCGATTGGAAGATGAGGGTTCCGTTGCCGGAGATTGGGCCGCGGATGGTCATGTTGTTGCCGTTGCCGCTATCGATGATGAGCGAATTCCCATTGAGATCCAGGGGTACTGTGGCACCGCCGCTGCCCCAGTAGGTTTGAGTGGTTCCAATCAGACGGCCCGTGTTGCCCGTGCCAACGGAATTATTGATATTGACCCCGGCTCCCGTATTGGATGGCAGAACAGGGGTAGTGGCATTGCTGATGTCGATGACGGCCGGCGGAGGGGGAATGACCAATGACCAAGTGAGAAGGATGTTGGTCGCATCCTGTGGAGGGGCTCCACTGTCACCGCCCAGCTGAAAGTAATAGGTGCTGCCGGACGTCACCGGTAGGGTTATGATTTCGTCATAACCGGTATCCTGAGGGTTGCCGTTCGCCAAGTCAGGTACCAGCACCAGATTGGTGAGAGCCGTCCCGGTATAAACACCAACCACCGCATCCCATTCGGCGGAATCCGGGTTGGTCGAACCCGTTGTGCTGAGGGTGAACATGCCGGAAGTGGTGCAAGTCCATTTGAACCAGACCGTGTTAGTGGTGGTGGGATAACCACATTCCGGCTCACCGGGCTGCAATGTGGCACCGATCGTGGTGTTGCCGGACAGGGAACCGGCGTCGCCAGGCAGGTCGATGGCGCTGGTGAAGTCGTCGTTGGGCGGTGCGCTGGCCCCAGCTTTGCCGATCCCCAGAGCGATGCCTGCCGTTAGGACAAGCGAGAGGCGTTTCAGGGAAACGCAGGTGCTGTTAGTAGTCATTGGTAATTTCATGATTCCTCGGTTTAAGTTCTTGATCAAGTGGTCCAGTTCAGTCAGAGAAATCCGAAAGCTCTCCGATCAACACGGGCGGCTGGTTGACGTCCCGTAGCCGGGCGAGTCTTTCGTGTGATTTGAGATTTCGGATTGTTTGATGAGCGGAGCCGGACTTTGACAGTCTCTAATACGTCCACAAGACCAAATTCCTGATGGCAGGTGTTCAATGATTGGATACCCTGAACTTCGCCATCTGTCCCACCGGAATGTGCCAGCCTTGTGGACAAAAGGTAGAACCAGTCCTTCAAAGTTCCAATGATTGGGCTGACACCTTTGGGAAATTCCAACAAGCTCAGTCTCAGAGAGCATGTCCTGTGCAAGTGAGAGAAAACCATCGAGCATTCAATGCATCACTGAAGGGAAGGAAGATGAAATGCGAACATCGAAGCATCGCATTATCTGTCGCATCAAAGAGCGCACGGGCTTCGGGCATCTCATGCACATCGTTCTACGACGACGAAGGCCGTGGTGAAAGCCAACTCACCGAAAATTCCGCTTTGGCTCACAGAACGTGCGGTTCCCACTCGCGAGAAGTGCAGAGGTCCTGATAGTCCTGCGGCGACATCACCGCAAATACCCAGCTGCCAGCCGCCAGCGCGTCGCCATCGCCCGCGGCGAGGTTGTGGCGCCATTTGTCATCAAAGGCCAGGCCATGGGTGGCGGCGCTGGATCCGGCGATGAGGTGCGACCATGGGACGTTGGAAATGACGGCTACGGCCCCTGCGCTGAGAGCATTTTTGCCGTTGAGTTCAAAGGCGACATCGGCGTTGAGAAATTGTTGTTGGGCAGGTGCAGGCATGGGCATTTCAGGGGCGTGGCAGGCACCGGACTCGAGCGAGAACTGCAGCTTGCCATCGCCATTGCGCATCACCATGATCCGGCAGTTTCTGGTGCCTGATAGAGTGGTGGCGGTCCCGCCCCAAGTGCCATTTGCCGGCAGTGTGGTGCCGGTGACGCTCAGGTCGAGGACAAAGCTATCGCGGGTGGCCCAACTGGCGAAAAACCGTGGGGGATTGAGTTCTAGCGTTGATTCCAGCAGCCATTGGTGGGTCAGTGTGCCATCGGCCGCAGGGATCGTGGAACGGACGATGCAGCATGAATTGCCCACGCCAGCGAAGGGATCTTGCAAACATACTAAAAGCAAATCAGGAGTCGCTGGGAGCGTGGCGCGTGCACTCGTGTCCGTCATCATCACCTGTGTATCGGCCGGGGAGATATAGGTTGTCATCCATCGCCGTATAACCAAATCCCTGTCTTGCGGCTAGCTAAAACTTGTTGCAGTGAAAAATTTCCGTCGTGCAAGAGCAGGTGGTGGATTGACTTGGCGGGCAAGCCGTGGAACGCTTGCCTGCCTCCGCCCCTGCCATGCAACGCACACCTCCTCAATCCCTGACGCGCCGTGATTTCATCAAATCCACCGGTGCCGCTGGTGCCCTCGCTGGCATTCCGATGCTCGCCGCACAGCAGGCCCGTAGCGAAAGCGTCCCGGCCCAAGCGCTTGCCGAACCTGCTAGCTCGTCCGCACCGAGTCCGCAGCCAAATGCTGACACCTTGCGCGCCTTGGCCACCAAAAAAGGCTTGTTGCTAGGCGCCGCGTTCTCCCACGAAGCGTTCCGTGACGACCCCGGCTACGGCGGCGTGTTAGCTCGCGAATTCAACTGCCTAGTCGCCGAAAACAGCATGAAACTCTGCGATGTCCAGGCCGAACGCGGAGCCTTCGATTTCACCGTGCCCGATGCAATGATGGCTTTCGCCGCCGCCCACGACATGCAGGCCCGCGCCGTGCCGCTCGTCTGGCATGATGCCCTGCCGCCTTGGGCCGAGGGCAAAACCTTTCCGCGCCAAGAAGCCCTCGCCATTTTGCGCGAGCATATCTTCACCGTCATGAAGCATTTCCGCGGCCGGATCTGCGCTTGGGATGTCCTCAACGAGGGGTTAAGCGACAATGGGCCGGGCTTGCGCGAAGAGGGGCCCTGGTTCCATTCCATCGGTCCGAACTACGTGGAAGAAATCTATCAACTCGCCCATGAGGCCGACCCTCAGGCGGTGTTGTTTTACAATGATTACGCCATGGACGGAATGTCGGAGAAGGCCGACCGCTGTTACTTGTGGCTGAAGGAATTATTGGCCCGTGGTGTGCCCATCCATGGCGTCGGCTTGCAGTATCATGTAAAACTCGAACAGCACCCGGACCCCGCCGATGTAACCCGCAACATCCGCCGCCTGAATGACCTCGGCCTCAGCGTCCACATCACCGAACTCGACGTCTGGCTGCCCACCCAATCCACCGTCGAACACCTCCACCAACAAGCTGCTGTCTATCGCGGCGTCATCGAGACGGCCCTGGCCGCCCGCAAGTGCCCTGCCGTGATGTTGTGGGGATTTACCGACCGCTATTCATGGGTGCCGGGCACTTCCGGCGGCACTTATGATCAGGCGTTGATTTTCGACAGCGACTACCACCCGAAGCCTGCCTACGCGGCCATCGCAGCTGCATTGAGCTGAATGATTTGCCATGCTGGCTCAAGGAGCCACGGGTTGATCTTTCGCCTCTGGCAGGTTTGCCAATTTGGGTTTTGCGAGATCGGCGGGTTGAAGATCTAACATAGCGATGGCTTGGAACCAGCGGGTGAGGTCCTTGGCCTTGTCGTCAAAGTTATTGGAGCCGAACGAAAACTTCGCGCCCATGCTCTTGGCGAGTTTTAAAAATGCCGGCTTCGGAAAGTCAGAACCGGCCTGTACTTCGAGGGCCACCCCCTTGGCCACCGCCTTCGAGATGACCTGGCGCATGCGTGCCTCCGTCCACAGTTGGTCGTAGAGGTGGGCAATACAGGGCGGCAAATACGTCGGATTGGCCAAGATGGATATCGGCTCGTCGAGGATGCGCAGGTTGTGCGCAAGATACTCTAACATCCACGCCTCGGGATCCTCAATCGTCACTCCCGGCAGCCACAAGCGGCGCGGCTTGCCCTCGGCAGTCACCCCTTGGATCATCGTGTCCGCCAGCACGTAGCTCAGGCGCTTGAACTGGGCGGGGTCGATCTGCCGGAACCAGTCGCGGTCATTGACTTGGATGCCGACGGGCAGGCGTTGACCGTCAGGCAGAGGCTGCGAATGGACGTCGATGAAGTCTTTGAGCTTGGCGTTGTCCGAGAGCGGCCACTCCCGGCCGAAGTTCTCCAGCACGGCGCTCTGGACGCCGCTCGCCTGCTGGCGCAAACCGGCTTTTTCGAGGGTCATGCCGCCGCGGATATGGATGTGATAATCGGTTAGGGTGAGTCCCTTGAGCCGGGCGTTGGCCAGATCCTGTTTGAAGATGTCGGTTTGCGGATAGAGGAACGGCTGATCTTCCGCCTGCAACAGGGAGAACGACAGACAGGTGACGATGACGGGTAGGTAGCGCATGATTGAGGGGAAATTTCGGAGAAGTGAACCGACTACGGAGGCAAAACGACTGGCCTATCAGGTTTGTGTGATTCGGATGGCAGAGCGGAAGCGCGACCCATCCTGTTGACTTAGGAGGAGGATAGGCTTCGAGCCTGTCATGGACGACGGGCTTCTAGCCTGTCGTTTCATGCACAAGGCGCAGCACCGCTTCAAGGAGCGGGTTCGTGAAATCACCAGCCGCAACCG
>JBAXCM010000054.1:0-14781 GCA_037141475.1 Verrucomicrobiota bacterium
CGGCCGGATGACAATCCCGGAAACCCGGAAAGATGCCAAGTCATTTTCCGGGATCCATCGCCAATTCCCGGTCACTTCATTGTCGAGGTCAGGAAGTGTGCAGTGGCCCGCGCGGTGCCTGTTGACGTCATGCCCCCAAACGACAAGGCCGGGAGCGTGACACTCCCGGCCTTGCGGTTTGGTTGATACAGGCGGCGCGGACGAGACGTCCACGCCGCCTCAGTTCATCACTGGGCTTGCACCCGGACAAACAATTTCGGAGCGGTCAGCAGACTCGCGTCGAGAGTCACTGGAACGGTCTCGACACCGCCACCATCGTCAACGGCAGTTCCTTGGGTCGCACCCGTCGAGGTCCATGTCACCAGGTCAGCGGAGTGCCAAACTGTGTAGGTTAGACCGGTGTTGGCTGTGCGGGTGTAGGAGAACGTGCCAGTCGCCTTGTTGAACGGCACGCTGATCGGATTGAGCGATTTGCCGCTGGTGGGATTGAGGCCGAACGCATACTCTTGGAAGTTGCTCATCCCGTCGTGGTCAGCATCGCCGCTTGCAGGTTGGCCGCCAATGCCGTGGGCGGTGGCCCAATCGGCATAACTCAGCGTCGCTGGAGCATTGTTGTAGTGGGTGAGGATTTCCGCTGCGGTTAGAGCGCGGCTATAAAACGCCACGTCCTGAAGCACACCAGTCAATGTGGTATTGTTGTTGCGTGAGCCCATTGAAAAGCCCGGCGCGGTGATTTGAGCTGGCTGATAGGGCATGACAGATGAATTCATCAACACACCATCTACATACAACTTGGCGGTGGTACCATCGTGTGTCGCAACGACATGATACGCTTGACCCACCGCTACAGGCGTTCCACTGGAGATGTTGGTATAGGCGGACGGTCCGCTACCAAATGTAAAATCCCAGCCGGACGACCAATTGTTTTTTTGGACAGCCCAGCCGATACGGGAATTAGCAGGGGCCGTGCGATCCTGCGCGGCGACGACATAGGCGGCACTCAAATTGCCGGGTGTGCACCAGAATTCCACCGAGAACTGAGTCGGGTTGAGACTGGCGGTGTACGGAATGGCTGCAGCACCGGCACCGACACTGGCTGTGAACTGAGCAGCCAGATTTCCGTCAGGCCGTTGCCCGGTCACGCCCAAGGTGTAGGCCCCGCTGTAGGTGGCATTATTGAGGCCACTTGCAATATCCAGGGCCGTGGTGCCGGTGGCTTCGTTGAGAGGCCAGTAGGACACCGGAGCGCTTGCGAGCACCAATGCCTGATAGCCGGAGGCGACAGTTGTGATTTGACGCAGCGTCAACGTGTAATCCTGGGTGGTCCCATCCTGAGCGGTAACCGTGTAGGTTTGCGGGCTGGTGAAGTTGCGCAGTGTGCCAGAGGGCGGATTGCAGGTGGCAAATGGCGACAGACTGAAGGTCGGTGCCACTGCGCTGAGAGACGCGCTTCTTGGAACCACCATCTCCAGATTCACACCGCTGGGGTCAGTCGGCCATGCATTGCCACAACCCGGGGCTGAAACCTGCGACATGACCAATCCGGTGGCCGCTGGTGTAACATTGACCGTCACCGTGTATGAGTTAACGATTCCTTTGGCAGCGTCGGTGACAATATAGGTCGCCGGGTTTTGCACGGCGAAGGACGGTGATGGCGCTGTGCCACTGGCCGGTGAGCAAGTCCCGGACGTCAGGGTGACGGTCGGTGCGAGGGTCGCCAGATTCGTGCCATAAGGAACGGTCAGGGAGATGGTCATCGCGACCGGATCAATGACGGAGGTGGCTCCCGGGGCGTCGAGGCTCAGGATTTGGGCCGAGAAGTCAACGGCGAACCACTTGGTCATGAGGTAATGTTCGACCTGAACGCGTTCCAGTTCGGTGAGCACGCGGTCATAGATGACAACCTCGGCTTGGTATTGATTGCCCGCGTGGGTCGTGCCGCGATCCTTGTTGAATGAGTCGGCCTGCACCGCGCCCGTAGTGACAACTTCCACCAGGTTGAAACCGTTGTGGACGTTCGTCGGCATGGTGCCGCTCGAATCGACCAATGCCGGATAGTTTTGAAGCAGTCCGTTGACGTAGGTGCGTCCATTCGTGACATTGCCGCTGGCGTCATGTCCCCACAAAGCGGTGGCTGGATCGGCGTCGGTGGATCCGCCCTCACCGCGATGGAAGTGGTAGGCGTTCTGGTCGGTCAGCAGGAAGCTTTCGCCTTTGAACACGGAGAAGACCGTGCGGATGGCGGCGTCTTCGGTGAACATCAAGGATCCGCTTCTAGCGGCACCGTTATTCCAAGCGAAGAAGATCGCTCCGAGACCGGTTTCCGTGCCCGAGTTGGCAACAAAGACCGGGGTGGCATTGCCGCCCGGCACCGTGGCATCGGCACCATGGCCGCTGAAGTCACTCCACAGCGTGACTGGATCAGCGTCCGCCAAGTTGAGCGCTGAGGCATCGAACCAACGGGCGTAGCCGGTCACCGGCGGGCCGGGCGGCAGGACGCGGACGGTCACGGTGTAGGTGTTAGTGACAACCGAATCCGAGGAGGTAACGACATAGACCTGCGGGTTGGTGAAGTTGCGTGTTTCACCGGAAACAGCCGTGATGCCATCCACCGTGCAAGTGGCTCCGGTGGATAGGGCAAAGGTTGGAGCCAGCGTCGATACGTTCGTTCCATTGGGCACCGACCAAGTGACTGCGGCGTTATGTCCTGAAAGTGCACTGATCGAGGCACCGGGCCCGAAGCTGGCCATTCTTGCTTGTGGGACATTCACATAAGCCGTGTCCAACCTGTACTTGAACGCCAGATAGGAACCGACGGCCGTTTTCTCAGCAGATGTTAGTTCGCGGTCGTAGATGATGAACTCTGCGATCCGCCCATTGAAGAACCGGCTGTAGGCTTGTTGTCCAAGTTGATAGGTGAATGATGGCACGGAAGCGGACTCTTCCATCAGCACATGCCATTCGCCATTATGCAAGTGACCGCTTGTTCCGTTCACATAGACTTGGCCGCCGTTTGCATAATCATTGCCGTCACCATTGTAGCCCGACTGATTCCAATTGAGGCCATTGCCACGAATGTTTTGGCTATCCGCATTGTGGCTTTGACAGAACATGCCATCCAATCCGGTCGCCTCGGCATCCTTCTTGCAGACCGCGAAGACCGTTTTGATGGTTGTTGGAGAGGGTCCTTCCAAGAACTTGCCGGTTCCATCCCATTTCAAGGTTGGCAAGCCATTGAGATCACCCGCGAGGTATTGCGGTTGGGTCGTGGTGTCCCCGTTGGAGGCATTCTGACTGTATCCGCCGAGGTCTTTCCACTGCTGGACAAATAGATTGCCACCGTCTGCCCGCACTTGGCTCGCATCTCCGGTATCAATGGCGTCCGCCTTCAGCCAAACGGCGAGGCCGATATCCACACCGGCCGGGCCAGGAGGCAGAACGCGAACGGTCACGGTATAGGTGTTAGTGACGAGCGAATCCGAGGAGGTGACCACATACGCCACCGGATTTGTGAAATTATAGGGAGCACCGGAAACGCGGTTGCAGGTCGCGCCGGGGGGCAACGTGAAGGTGGGTGCCAGCGTCGTCACATCCGTTCCGTGTGGCAACGTCCATGTAATCGTGGCTGAGTTACCAGCAACCGGGCTAACGAGGGCTCCGGGACCAAAGGTGAGAATACTCGACTGCGGCCTGTTGAATGGATCGGTTAGTGAGAAGTAGGGGCCGGCGCCGATGACGTTTTGCATGGATTCCCATGCCACTCCGGTGCCCTTTGCGAAGCGGGCTTCCATCGATTGGCCGCCACCGGATTGAAAATATCCGATGATGACATGCACCGAATCCACGTTCAGTGTGACGGTGCCAGTCCTCACGCTGGTGGGCTGGTCGTAGTTATTATTCACGATCATTTCCGTCGCGGGGTCGAAAACGCCGTCATTGTTCAAATCGACGTACACCACGCTGCCGTCATCGCTGGCCGTGCCAAACGTGTAGTCGCCATGGCCGGATTTTGTCACATCGAGCCAGCCCTCCCAAACAACGGCTAACGTATCGTCAGAGGTGATCCCTGGCAGCACGCCTGCAAAGGATCCGTAGTTGATGTTAGTGGTCTGAGTTCCTGTCGCACTGGGAACAACCGCCAGCAGATTGGTGATGGGATCCAAGAGGTTCGTCCCATCGGAATTGTCGTAGGTAAACAGATTCATTTCGCCCGAAGGCGTGCCAGAACCGAACGCGGTGACCGTCACGGTATAGACGTTGGTGATGAGGGAATCCGAGGATTTGACCGTGAATTGCACCGGATTGGTGAAGTTATGTGGGTCACCGGAATGTGCAGCGCTGCCGCCGACCGTGCAGGTGGCACCATTGGAAATAGTGAACACGGGAGCCAAGGTCGCCAGATTGGTTCCGTACGGAACGGTCCAAGTGATGTTTGCGGCATGGTTGGTCACCGGTCCGACGACGGCACCTGGCCCGAAATCGAGGATCATCGCCTCGGGAACGATCGGCACGGCGAACCACTTGTTCATCAGGTAGTCCTCGACCTGAATGCGCTCGGCTCCAGAGAGAGCGCGGTCATAGATGATGACTTCAGCTTGGTACTGGTCGCCAGCATGATAGATGCGGTCCTTGTTGAAGGAATCCGCCTGCACGTTGCCGTTGGTGACGACTTCCACCAAGTTGAAGCCGTTGTGGAGGTTGGTGGGCATGTTGAAACTTGTGCCATTCACCAAAGCCCCATTCACGTAGGTGGAGCCGCCCAAAATATTGCCGTTGGCGTAGCCCGCCCACAGAGGATCGGATGGAGTGCCGTCACTCGGCCGGTGGAAGTCGTAATTGGATGCATCCGTCAGCAAGAAACTGCTGCCCTTGAACACGGAAAAGACCGTGCGAATCGAGGAATCCCGGCTGAACGCCAAGGCCGCACTGCTGCCGGCTCCGCCATTCCCCGCAAAGTGAATCGCGCCGAAACCGCTCTCCGTGCCGGAATTGGCCACATAAACCGGAGTGGCATTGCCGCCCGGTACCGTGGCGTTGGCACCGTTGGCACTGCCGTCATTCCACTGGGTGACCGGAGCACCGTCTGCCAGGCCGAGCTCTGAGGCGTCGAACCAACGGGCAAAGTCGGCCACCGGGGGGGCGGCTTGGGCGATTCCCGCCCCGAGTGCCAGAGCCGTCGCCAATGCGAGCGCTAAGGGATTTAGATGTTGGATAGGATTGGGTATTTTCATGGTGTTTTAGGTTGCTGGTTCTTCATATATTAGTGCTAATTCGATGTTTTTTATGGGTACTTGCTGGATTTACACGTTGGTTCTTATTTTCGGATTTCCGGAAATGAACAAGTCAATGCCGGGGCTATTTTCGCGCGGCTCGGGAAAACGCGCTGCGCCAGGGTTTGGCAGAAATTGGGGGTTGCAACTTCTACGACGCGTTCTCTATGAACCCGAACCAGGGGTGGCGAGAAAATAATTCAAATTTTTGAAAGAAATTTTTGGAGCTGGAATGAGTCGGCGCAAGATCCTGAGGCGGGGCAGGGGGATTTTTGCACTGAGCCTAGATGATGGGCCCCGTCAGGTGCCAATAGGTTTTGAAGGTGGCAGTGGGCAGCGATCCGGCCGTCGTCCTTGGAGTTCCCAACACGCGAGGGCTCTGGGGAATGTCTCGGGCGCTTGACCTCAAGCTGGATGCCGGCAAGCAAAGCGTGCGAATCTCCGCACCGTTTCAGCGCGGCATCGCCGTCAAGTCTCTGAATTGGAGGCGCTAAGTCCCAGCGCAGTCAGTCCGTCCCGAGCACCTGGGACGGGGTGTAGCGGCGCGTCTATGACCGCCGATGCCAATAGGAAGGAACGCCTGCCCTGAATCGGGCCGTTCAATTCAGACCTGCGCCACATTTCTGCGCTTGCCCTGAGCCGCTCTAGCTGTCATTACCCATGCCACACCCGCTAGTTTACCCTCAATCATTCCGTCCCCCCCATGAACCAACCCAGCATGTTCAAGACCGCCGATGGCAAGTCGTACGGTTTCACCTTCCTCCTCATTACCTCACTGTTCTTTTTGTGGGCAGTTTGCAATGGCATGATCGATGTGATGGATAAGCACTTTCAGGACTTCCTTCATCTTTCCAAATCCCAATCCGCCAATGTTCAATTTGCCCACTACCTCGGCTACTTCCTGATGGCTCTCCCGGCCGGTTGGCTTGCCCGCCGTCTCGGCTATAAGACCGGCATCATCGTCGGCCTGCTCATGGTGGCCAGCGGCTGCCTGTGGTTCATCCCAGCCACCCAAATC
The DNA here is from genome assembly GCA_037141475.1 of Verrucomicrobiota bacterium. Lineage (GTDB taxonomy): Bacteria > Verrucomicrobiota > Verrucomicrobiia > Verrucomicrobiales > Akkermansiaceae > Luteolibacter. Next base: position 6,289 of record JBAXCM010000054.1, read on the forward strand.
ACAGCTTTCTGGGCCTTTCTTCTTGGGGTTTGTGTGATTTCGATGGGGCTCACATTCCTCGAAACCATTGCAAATCCCTACACCACCGTGCTTGGCGCCCCGCAGTTCGCCGCAGTGCGCATCAACCTTGCTCAATCCGCTAACGGTGTGGGCTGGATCCTCGGCCCCATCATCGGCGGTCTGTTTTTCTACGCCGACCCCGGCATCCATCAGGCACATGTCGATTCGGGTTCCCACAAGGCATCCATTGACAATTGCCAGCCTTGCCAGCAAAAGAAAGCGGAACTTACCAGTGATCTTGCCAGCCAGAAGGCCAAGCTTCATCGCCACCACTTGTTGGCTGATCCGTCCGCCGGTGCATTGGAATCTTGCGCTGCTTGCTCCACCACCGCTGATTTGTGGTTGAAAAATGAACTCTCCAAGGTGGATGGAAAATGCCACGTTTGTATCAATTCAGCCCATCAAACCGTGTGGATTCCCTATGCGGTCATTGCCGCAATCGTGCTTGCGCTTTGCATGGTTTTCTACCGGTCCAATATCCCGGACATCGTCAACGAGGACGCCTATCATCTCGACCAGTCCGCGTCCGTGCCTCATAAATCCATCTGGGCCCACGGCCATTTCACCGGCGCCGTTATCGCTCAATTCGTTTATGTCGCCGCCCAAGCCGGTATCTTCAGCTTCTTCATTAACTACATCGTGGAAGATATGCCTGCCTTGACTGCCACAATGAAAAGCTCCTGGTCGTTCCTCGTCGGTGGCGCCAGTGGCTCGGAATTCCGCAACGGATCGTGGTTCGCCACCGAACAAGGAGCCACCAAATTGCTATCCATTTTCGGGTTCTCGCTTTTCCTGCTCGGGCGCTTCACGGGGGCCGGTCTGCTCAACAAGCTCGCCGCTCACAAAGCACTTGGCATTTATGCCCTAGCCAATGTCCTGCTCATGGGCCTGATCGTGGCCAAGCTTGGCTGGATCTCGGTTGTAGCTTTGTTCCTCAGCTTCTTCTTCATGTCTATCATGTTCCCCACCATCTTCGCGCTGGGCATCCATGGCCTCGGCCAAAAGTCCAAGGTGGCATCTTCCTTTATCGTTATGGCCATCATGGGCGGGGCGCTCCTTCCCAAACTCATGGGTAAACTCGGCGACGACTACGGCATGTCCGCTGGCTTCGCCGTTCCAGCGGGCTGCTTTATCATCATTTCCATCTACGGCTTCTCGTGGTGCAAACTCAGCGGCTCGCAAGGTCTCCTTGGACACAATCCCAGTGGCGGCCATTGATCGGATCCTATTCATGTCCTATCCACTCGACCCCGCCCCGTTGCCACGCGAGGCATCGGCTGACGACATCCTCAATGTCTTTCTCGAGTATCTGACAAATTCCGGCATCGAGCCGTACGGCCATCAGGAGGAGGCCATCCTCGAGATTTTCCAAAATAAGAACGTCATCCTCGATACCCCCACTGGCTCCGGCAAAACGCTCGTCGCCCTAGCCATGCAATTCAAGTCGCTCTGCCAAGGGCGCCGCTCGTTTTACACGGTACCTATCAAAGCCCTTGCTAACGAAAAATTCCTCTCGTTGTGCAGGCTTTTCGGGCCGCAGCACGTCGGCATGATCACCGGCGACGCCACCGTCAACCATGATGCTCCGGTCATCTGTTGCACCGCGGAAATCCTCGCCAACATGGCCCTCCGCGAGGGGGCCGCAGCGCAGGCTGATGACGTCATCATGGACGAGTTCCATTACTATGCGGACGCCTCGCGCGGTGGTGCTTGGCAAATCCCACTTCTCACTCTGCCGCGCGCCCGCTTCCTCCTGATGTCCGCCACTCTCGGCGATTCATCGTTTTTTGCCAAGCAACTCACAGCCCTAACAGGTGAGGCGACCGCGCTTGTGCAATCCGACCAGCGCCCGGTGCCGTTGGAGTTCTCCTATTCCACAACCTTGCTGCAGGACAAGGTGGCCGAACTCGTCGAGGCCGATCAGGCACCGATCTATCTCGTCCACTTTACCCAGAACTCGTGTGCCGACACCGCCCGCGACCTGCTCTCTACCAATTTTTGCAGCAAGGAGGAAAAGGCCGCCATCGCCCGCGCCCTTCACAATGCCGATTTCCGCAGCCCTTATGGCCGCGAACTGGCAAAAATCCTCCGCCACGGTGTCGGTATCCACCACGCTGGCTTGCTGCCAAAATACCGGCTTTTGATAGAGAAACTCACCGGAGCGGGCCTGCTCAAGGTGGTGTGCGGGACTGACACGTTAGGCGTAGGTGTCAACGTGCCGATTCGCACAGTGATGTTCACCGGGTTGTGCAAGTATGATGGGCGCGGCACCAAGATCCTCAGTGCGCGGGACTTCCGCCAAATCTGCGGCCGCGCGGGCCGCCGCGGCTTTGATAGCGTCGGCTACGTCGTCGCCCAGGCACCGGAACACGTCATCGAAAACCTCAAGCTTGAGGCCAAGGCTGCGGGGAATCCGAACAAGAAGCGCAGTCTCGTGAAGCGCAAGCCGCCGGAGCACAACTTCGTCCACTGGGATGAGGCCACCTTCGACAAGTTGCGCATTGCGCCGCCCGAGCCGCTCACCTCCAGTTTCTCGATCGCCCATCACACGCTGCTCAACGTGTTGTCGCGCACCGGCGAGGATGGCTGTGCCGCGCTTAAAGATATCATACGCCGCTGTCACGAGCCGCCTGCCAAGCGCAAGGATCTAACGAAGCGGGCCTACCAGCTTTTCCGCGGCCTGGTGCGCGCCAAGATTCTCCACATCCTGCCGGTGGCCAAACGTGCGGGTCCTAACAAGGTAATTGTCGATGTGGCTTTGCCGGAGGATTTTTCGATCAACCATGCGCTGAGTCTTTGGTTGCTAGATGCAATTCCGCAACTCGATCCAGCCGCCGAGGATTACGCGTTAAACCTCATTTCACTGATCGAGGCCATTTTGGAAAATCCGGACATTGTGCTGCGCAAGCAGGTGGATCTGATCAAGAGCGAGTTGATGGCCCGGCTCAAGGACGAGGGCGTGGAGTATGACGCTCGGATTGCCCGGTTAGAGGAGGTCGAGTGGCCGATGCCCGGCAGGGAATTCATTTACACCACCTTCAATGCGTTCAAGTTGCGCCACCCGTATTTGGGCAGTGAAAACGTCCGGCCCAAGTCAGTCGCACGCGAAATGTTGGAGAACTATCAGTCGTTTGAGGACTACATCAAGACCTACAAGCTCGAACGTGCCGAAGCGGTTTTGTTGCGTCACCTCAACGAGGTGTACAAGGTTCTCGAGCAAACCGTCCCCGACGCCGCCAAAACCGAGGCCGTCCAAGAAGCCGCTTCGTTCCTTGAGGTGATCGTCCGCCACACCGATTCCAGCCTGTTGGACGAATGGCAGAGCATTGGCCACACTGCCAGCACCGATGGATCGGCCGACTCATCAGACATTCAAACTCCGAAATCCAAGAACCAAAATCCCGCCGTTCCTCCCTTCACCCGCAATCCAGTCACCTTCTCCCGCCACCTGCGCAACCACCTCCTCACCCTGGTCACCGCACTCTCCCGCTATCAGACGGAAACCGCTCTCGGCTTGGTGGAGCCCGCCGATTCCGATGGCAAACCGTGGACCCACGAGCGCCTCCTCAAGCTGCTGGATACCTATCATGACGCGCGGCACCAGATCCGGCTCGATCCCGAGGCGCGCAATAGCCGCCACAGCCACCTGCCCAATCTGCCCAAGCCGGGTGAGATGCGGCCCTTCCTGCCCGTCGTCCAAACCCTCATCGACCCAGATGACGTAAACGATTGGGCAGTTTTTCTGACGTTAGACCTCGAAAAATCCAACCTAACCAGAACCCCGGTGCTGCTGCTGGAAACCCTCGCGGCCAGCTAGAGTTCCTGATGTGAGCCTCCATCGGTGCGGCCCATTCATTGCCAAGCCAATGGGCCGACGATTGGGTGGCGCGCATCGGCGGACTTGAACGTGATGCAGGCTCCCAATCCGGCACCCATGGCAATGTCAAAGAGGCCAATAAGCAATCTGGAGATTGCGGCGAAGGTTGCAAAAATCTGGGATCGTGGAAAGGTGGGTTATGGAATTTGCCGAAATCACGTGCCCTACTTGTTTCGAGGTGTTTGAAGTCGCCGTGCCGCATCCCGACGAGTTGCCGACGGAGGTGGATTATGACTGCGAAGTGTGCTGCCGACCGATGGTGATCGTTTTCACCGGGGAAGAAGTCTATGCGCAGGGATTGGCAGATTGATCAGATAGCCATGGCTCAAGCCGTGGGCCTTCTATTCCTAGACGTCGGCGTTGACGGTTAGCGGAAGACCTTCTGCGCGAACTCATACAGGCTGCTCCCCCAGTGCGTCGGGTCGTGGCCATTGCCATCCACATGCCAGATATGCGGCACGTTTCTTTCCTTCAGATAGGTGTGGACGCCCTGACTGATGTTGATAAGGCCGTCCTTGTTGCCGCAGGTGAGGATGAGCAGCTTGAGTTGCTTTGTTGCAGCAGCTGGGTCCGGCAGCAACTCCGCCGGCGCTTTGGTATTTGGTGCTGCGGAAAATGCTCCGATCCACGCGAATGTGTCGAGGTGCGTGAGACCAAAGTTCAACGTCTGGCCCCCACCCATGGAAAGCCCGGCCAGAGCTCGGCTTTCACGGTCGGCACGGACACCGAAGCGCGATTCCATGGCCGGAATGACATCATCTAGCAAATCGCGCTCAAACTTAGCAAACGCTGGGGCTGCCGCCATGCCAGCGCTGGCACGATCATCCATCTGAGCGCGGCCATTGGGCATCACGACAATCATTGGCAATGCCTTGTTGTCGGCGATGAGATTGTCCATCAGGGCGCTTACATTGACAAAACGCTGCCATTCGGTTTCGTCGCCGCCGATCCCATGTAACAGATAGAGCACGGGATACTTGGTGTCTTTTGAGTAGCCGGGCGGCGTGTACACCTGCATTCGGCGTTTCGTGCCGACCGTCTTGGAATCATAGTTCACCATCTCCAGCCTGCCATGGGAAATGCCGTCCCGCGGCACGTTGAAGCCGGCTGGCGGTGCGTTAAAAGCGGGTATTGCATCTGCTGGGCCGGGGGATTGAACTCGAGTGCCGCCGGGTTCACGGGGATTCGCCGCCTCAGACCGGGCTTCCCCGGTGCCGAAGGCAATCAGCGCGATCGCGCCGAACATCCATGTCATGCATGTGGTATTCATCGTTGCAGTGTGTGGGGATAGCAGCAGTTCCGCGAAATAGAGATCATCACGAAGTTGAGAGTGTCGTCGCAAATCCATTCATCGCAGCAACCGGGTTTCGTCAGATTCTGGGTCTTGCCGCAAAGGTCGCGGCGCTGCGGCGTCTGCCGGGTTGTCGTTGGGTTGAAAGCTGGCTTTTTCATCACGACCGGAAGCCTATCCATGCGCCCTTCCGACGTCAACCTGAGTCTTGGAAATGCTCAATGTTCGCCTGCCAGTTTCTGAAGAACGAACGCTGACCGATATTCCGGGGGGGCCACCGGAGTAGCGCCCCTGCGGCCGTGTTCCACGCGAGGGTTACCGGTACGTCCGCCGGATGGGGCGCTTGCTGCTCCACCAGTGACGTGGCTGTCGGCTGAGCGGCGGCCAGCATGTCGATGACCGAGTGGTTCCGGCTGATGACGTTGGTGATTTCGTATTCGAGCGGGCGGTCCATCGAGGTGCGCACACTGGCCAGCGCTGCAACCTGGACCACGGCGTCAAACGTTCTGTCGGGCAATTCCCCTTGGCGGAGGCTGTCCCCGATGTTGACGAGCGTTCGGCTGGGCAGGTGAAGGCCAGTAGCCGAGGATGGTGCAGAAGATGGGTGTGCCAGCCTCTCTAGATCATGCCGAGGGCGGTGGTCGGCGTGCGGCAGGCGACCCGCTTTGCATGGGTTTGCCGCCCGACATGTGGCTGATGAGCCGCTCGTTGAATTCATCCGCCATGTTGTAGCCAAGGCTGCGGAGTTGTTGGTCGAGGGCGGCGATGGTGACCATGCGGGCGGTGTCGCGGCCGGGGCCGACTGGCACTTCGACCTGGACGACGTGCTGGCCGAGGATTTCGTAGGTATCCTGTTGCATGCCGCAGCGATCCACCTCATTGAGGTCGGTGCCGGGTTTAAGCAAGACCACCAGGTCGAGGCGCTTCTCGGGACGGATCGAGGTGAGGCCGTAGAGGTTGGCGATGTTGATGATGCCAATACCGCGAATCTCCATGTAGCCGCGCGACAGGGCCGGCGCGTTGGCCACCAACTCGCCGCCGACGTATTTGATGGATACCATGTCATCGGCCACCAGCGAGGCACCGCGTTCGATGAGGCCGATGGCGGTTTCGCTTTTGCCCGAGCCGCTTTTGCCGATGATGAGGATGCCGATGCCGCGCATGTCCACCATGCAGCCGTGGACCGTCACGCTGGGAGCGAACTCATGCTCCAGGCGGATGGTGGCGGCATTGAGGAAATTCATCGTCACCATCGAGGTGCCAAACACCGGGATGCCGTGGTGGTTGGCCACTTGCAGCAAGTCGTCGCCCAGATCCGCGCTGCGGGCCACCACGATGCACGGAATGTCGCGGTCACACATGCGCCGGAACCGGTCCGAGCGCAACGCGTCGGGCAGTTTTTTCAGATAGGACAATTCCGAATTACCCAGCACCTGCACGCGTTTGGGGGCGAAGTAGGAGAAAAAGCCGGCCAATGCGAGTCCGGGCCGGTTCATCGCCGGCTCGCTGATGGGCCGGTCGAAGCCGACTTCGTGGCCCAGCAGGACGAGATTGAGCTTGTCCGCATGGTTTTTAAAAAACTCACCAACCGAGATTGAGGCAACCGTTTTGACGCGTTGTGGGGGCATGGCCGGCACTCAAGCATATCCCGGACCACTCGGCACGCACAAATTCCGACAGCACAAATTCCGACACTTGACGGCATCCGCCGCCGCTGGCAGCTTTGCCTCCTACCATGCACCCCGACCTGACACCGCTACTTGGCCGCACGCTTGCCGAAGGGAAAACCAAGCGTATCATCGAAAAAAAGGACGACCCGAGCCGGGTAATCCTGTTAGCCAAGGACGACATCACAGCCGGCGACGGGGCCAAGCATGACATCATTCCGGACAAGGGGCGCATTGCCACCCAGACCGCCTGCAACGTGTTCCGTTTGCTCAAAGACTGCCAGATTCCGGTGGCCTTCGACGCCCAGGGCGGGCCGGATTGGTTCATCGCGCCGAAGTGCCGGATGCTGCCCTACGAGGTGGTCACCCGCCGCGAGGCCCACGGGTCGTTTCTCAAACGCGCCCCGCATCTCGCCAAGGGCCACCTGTTTCCCAAGCTCATCGTCGAATTTTTCCTCAAAACCCAGGACCGCCGTTGGCACGAACACGACCTCACCTGTGACGACCCCTACATGATTTGGAACGAGGCGGCGGCCACCATCAGTCTGTTCCATCCCGCCGTGCCGTTTGCCACGCAGCAGCCGTTCCTCGTGCTGGCGGATAGCGAGGTGTTCAGCCAGCCCGGCGAAAGCGCGCTATTCGCGGAAATGTCCCGCCGCGCCCGCCAAACGTTCCTCGTCCTCGAAAAAGCCTGGCAACTCGAAGGCCGCAAACTCGTCGATATGAAGGTCGCATTCGGCTGCGACCCCGCCGGCCACTTGCTCCTCGCCGACGTCATCGACAACGATTCCTGGCGCGTTCTGGAGGATGGTGCCTACATCGACAAACAAATCTATCGCGATGGCGGCGGGCTGGAAGATGTCGTTAGAAGCTATCAACTAGTCGAGAGCATCACCGCGCGCTTCAGGTTGCCGCGCCAACGGGTGATTCTGTGGGCGGGTTCTCCCAGTGACGACCTCGGGCCACTCGCCGAGGCCGTCGCGCGGCTATCGGAGGGGCAGATTCCCACGGTCCAGATTGCCTGTTCGGTGCATAAGGAACCGGTGCGCGGCATGCTGGAATTGGCGCGGCTCACTCAGGAACTGCCAGATTGCGTGGTCATCGCCTGCATCGGCATGTCCAACGGCGCGGGACCGACGCTCTCGGCTGCCACCAGCGTGCCGGTCATCACCGTGCCCGCCCATTACGAAAGCTTTCCCGACGATGTCTGGTCGTCGTTGCGCACGCCCAGCAAGGTACCGGTGATGACCGTGCTCAACCCGACCAACGCCGCCCTCGCCGCGCTGGGCATCCTCGCCCTGCACAACCCCCAGCTCCACGCCTGCCTGCGCGCCGCAATCGAGGAGCGCGGCACCAATGTCGTCGTGCTGGAGTAGCGGCCCGCGCACAGCCGTCTCGGCTGTGATGGAAGACAAGAGGAAGAGAAGAGACTGGTCTGACTAGTCAGACTTGTCAGACGGGTCGCAGAGGGGATTTAGAGTGCACACGGCCTGTGCATCCTCCTTGGTGAGAGTGATGCGGATGGTTTTCATAGAGATGCAGAGGGATTGATTGACGATTGATGAGCAAGGATTGATGATTGTTGAAGGTGAAAGAGG
>JBAXCM010000055.1:0-14695 GCA_037141475.1 Verrucomicrobiota bacterium
CCTCCGGCACTGCCACCCGCTCACCCCAGGATCCCGCCCTTGCCACCTATGCCCCCAAGCTCGATCGCGAGCACGGCCGAATCGACTGGGCGCTGGACGCCGTCGCGCTGGAGCGGCGCATCCGGGCCTACGACCCGTGGCCGGGGACGTTCGCGCTCGTCCAGGAGACCACCCAGCCAAAACGCTTGAAAATTTTCCCTCCGGTTGATGTCTGTGACTCGACTTTGCGGCCGGGGGAGTTCGCCGTGGAAGATGGCCACCTCGTGGTCGGCTGCGGGACCGGTGCCTTGCGGCTCCACGCGCTCCAACCCGAAGGGGCGCGGCGAATGACCGCCGCCGAGTACCTGCGCGGCCGTCCGCCTGGCCGCACCGAGCCCATGGACGATTCCACTGACTGAGTTCTGGAAGTCTTCAATCCTTGATAACTCAGGGATAACTCAATAATCCTCCCACCAAAAATTTCTTAAAAAATTTGCAAAATGGCTTGCGGAACGATGCGTGCCAGTGCAAATTTCCTCCCGAAACCTCACCAAGTAACCTGCTTTACTGTGGATTGCGATTTTTGAGTCTCTGTTAAGCCCCTGCCACCATGTCCGAGAAGCCACTATCCGCCAACGAAGGAATCAAAATAAACAGCAACTACCTGCGCGGCACGATTTCCGAAGGACTTGCTGATGCGTCCAACGGGGTGATCAGCGCTGATGACCAGCAGTTGCTCAAGTTTCATGGTGCCTATCAACAGGATGATCGCGATTTGCGTGCCGATCGCCGCAAGCAAAAGTTGGAGAAAGCGTACTCGTTCTTAGTGAGGATCCGGGTGCCGGGCGGTGTGGTGTCAGCGGCCCAATGGCTGGAAGTGGATCGCTTGGCCACCCAGTTTGCCAATGGTACGATTAAACTGACTACCCGCCAGGCGTTTCAATTCCATGGGGTGATCAAGTCGGACCTCAAGCGCACCATTGCCGCCATCAATCAGGCGGCGCTGAGTACCATCGCTGCCTGCGGAGACGTGAACCGCAATGTGATGTGCAATCCCAACCCTCACCTCTCGTCAATCCATGCCGAGGTGCTCCAGTTGGCCCAGGGGCTATCCGACCATCTGACGCCTCAAACCCGCGCCTATCACGAAATTTGGCTCGACGGGGAAAGCGTTCTCTCCAGCGAACCGGATGTCGAACCTCTGTACGGCAAGACCTATCTGCCGCGCAAATTTAAAATCGCCATCGCGGTGCCGCCCTCCAATGACGTCGATGTCTTTGCCAACGATCTGGCGTTCATCGCCGTCGTCGAGGGCGACAAACTCGTCGGCTTTAATGTTGCCGTCGGTGGCGGGATGGGCATGAGCCACGGCGTCGAAGGATCGTTCCCGCGCTTGGCCGAGGTGATTGGTTTCTGCCCGACCCAACAAGTGATCGACGTCGCTGAAAAGGTGGTGATGGTCCAGCGGGATTTTGGCGACCGCAGCGACCGCCGCAACGCCCGTCTCAAGTACACCATCCAGGACCACGGCCTCCCTTGGTTTGTCGAACAACTCCACAGCTATTTGGGCTATGAATTGGAACCGGCTCGTGCCTATCAATTTGATGACAACGGCGATCGCTACGGTTGGTTCGAGGATGAGCGCGGCAACTTTCACCTCAACCTGTTTGTGCAGGGCGGTCGTGTGCTGGACACCCCGGCCTACCCGCTGCGCAGCGGCTTGCGCGAGATCGCCAAAATTCATCAGGGAGACTTCCGCCTGACTGCCAACCAGAATCTGGTCATTGCTAACATTGCCCCCGAGCAACGCCCGCAAATTGAACTTCTCCTCAAACAATTCGGCATATCCGATAGCCACCGTCAAAGCGCCCTGCGCCTCTCCTCACTCGCCTGCGTCGCCTTGCCCACCTGCGGCCTCGCCCTCGCCGAAGCCGAGCGCTATCTGCCGGATCTGCTAACGGAACTTGAGGATTCCATCGAGGCCCACGGCCTGCGCCACGACGCCATCACCATCCGCATGACCGGTTGCCCGAATGGCTGCGCCCGGCCATTTCTGGCAGAGATTGGTTTCGTCGGTCGCGCCCCGGGCCGCTACAACGTCTATCTAGGTGGCGGCTTCGCCGGCCAGCGCTTGTCCAAGCTTTTTCGCGAGAGCGTCCGTGCCGAGGCTATCAAGCCATTGTTGGATCCGCTCATCGCCGATTACGCGAGTACCCGCCACCCTGGCGAACGCTTCGGCGATTTCTGCATCCGCGCCGGTTACGTCGCCGCCACCCAGCAGGGCGCCGATTTCCATCAAAACGTCAAACCCGAAGCTCTCGCCGTCCGCTAAGCCCCATGCCTGCCCTGCAATTCCACACTCCCGTCACTCCCGTCCCCGGCGTGGATCCGGCCGACCTCGCCGCCACCTTGGCCCCCATGCGTGCTGGCCAACGCCTCCGCCACTTGTACGCAACTCTCGGACCCCGCATGGTCGCAACGACCAGTTTCGGCATTCAAGCCGCAGCCATGTTGCACTTGATAGCCGAACACGCTCCGAAGGTGCCGGTGGTGTTCATCGACACCGGATTTCTATTTCCAGAAACCTACCGCTATGCCGAGGAACTCACCTCACGCCTGTCACTGGATCTCCGGATCTATCAACCTAACATAACTTCCGCCCGCATCGAGGCGCTGTGGGGCGAACTCTGGAACGATGGCAAGGCCGGAGCCGATAAATACGCGCTCCTAACGAAAATCGAGCCGCTCAACCGGGCCCTGCGCGAAATCGGAGCCGATGTCTGGCTCAGCGGCCTGCGCCGCAGCCAATCGCAGACTCGTGCCGATCGGCCTTTCGCCGAACAACAGAAAAAGACACTCAAGGTCTATCCGATTCTCGATTGGGCGGATGCCCAGATGGCACATTATTTTCATGAGCATGAGTTGCCGGTCCATCCGCTGGCTGCGGAGGGCTACGTCACCATGGGCGACTGGCACAGCACCAGGCCGGTTGTCAGCGGCACCGCCGGCGGGGCCGAGGCGACGCGCTTCGGCGGTAACAAGTACGAATGCGGATTGCATCTGGACTCCGGCACCCCGGATTTTCAAATATGAAAAGAAGCAAGTTTCTCTCCTAACCAATAACCATTCCACTAACAAAGAAAATGAATATTGCAGACAACCTGATAGCCACAGTGGGCAACACCCCGCTGATTCGTCTTCATCATCTCACTGCCGGTCTTGATGCCGAGATCTGTGTGAAAGCGGAGTTTTTCAATCCGCTTTTCAGCGTCAAGGATCGCATTGGCAAAGCGATGGTTGAGGCGGCCGAGCGCGACGGTTTGCTCAAGCCCGGCGGATTGATCATCGAACCGACGTCTGGCAACACCGGTATAGCTCTGGCGTTTGTGGCGCGAGCGAAAGGGTACCGTTGCATTCTAACGATGCCGGAGAGTATGTCGATTGAGCGGCGGGTGTTGTTGCGTCTGCTGGGTGCCGAGATTGTTCTAACACCGAGAGCCCGCGGCATGGGCGGGGCCATAGCCAAGGCCAAGCAACTGCTAGAAGAGCATGGCGAAGGATCCTTTGGTCCCGGGCAATTTGACAATCCGGCAAACCCGCAAGTTCACCGTGAAACGACAGCCGAGGAAATCTGGCGCGATACCGACGGTGAGATTGATGCCTTTGTGTCTGGCGTGGGTACTGGGGGCACGCTCACCGGGGTTTCGGAGGTGATCAAGTCGCGCCGCGCGATCAAGACGTTTGCTGTGGAACCTGCGGCCAGCCCGGTTATTTCCGGCGGCCAACCCGGGCCGCACATGATTCAAGGGATCGGTGCCGGTTTCATTCCCAAGAACCTTAATGTGGCGACGATTGATGAGATCATTTTGGTGACCAACGAAGACGCGATGGCCACAGCCCAGGCCTTGGCGCAATTGGAAGGGTTTCCCGCGGGGATTTCCACCGGTGCCAACGTCTGGGCCGCCATCCAAGTTGCCAAGCGGCCCGAGTTCAAAGGCAAACGCATCGTCACCATCGGTTGCTCATCCACCGAGCGCTATCTGTCCACCCCGTTGGCTGAAAAAGTCCGCGAGGAATGCGCCAATCTAATCGTTCACGACGTCTGAGTCGGGACGTGGGAACGGAATCGCACTTGCCATGGCCTGTATGCAGAAGTGTGGAAGCATCAGAACTCAGGAAACGACTCTATGGTTTTTTTGAGGTCGAACACTGAGTTCTGATGAAAAACATCCTCACACCTGCCATGGCTCGCGCATGGCACGGGAACGCAGCCGGTTGGCCTCGTCATCGCCGGGGAATTCCTGTTTGACCGGATCCCATTTCAAATCGCGCTTGAGGTCCAGGCAGATATCCATGATCAGATTGGTGGTCATGGTGCGATGGGCCACTTCGGCACTTGTCACCGGGGTGCGACGGGATTTGACGCAATTGAGGAAATCGCGGACGTGATTGAGTGGCCGCTGGGTTCTGGCAAGATAGTCCTGCAGCAACTTCTTGGAATCGCGCAATAACGACGGCGAGGAAACATCGGGCTTCTCATAGCCATCCGCCGCTGCCACCCAGCCATCCGGCCCTTCGTACTTCACGCCGCAGGAGCCGTGCCAACCGTCGCACTGGGCGACCAGCTTGAGACCATTGGCGAAATGCACGGTCATGCCAGCCCCTTTCAAATCCTTGGGATACTCATAGGTAACGGGGGATGTATCAGCCAGACCGAGGTCGAGTTGGCACTGGAGAATCGTGTGGGACCCCCACTGCGGAATACCACCGGCAAAATCATATTGGGTGTACCAACCTGGCGACGGCCATTGGGGGATAAAGCCGGCGTTGTAAGGGCGCCAAGGGGCCGGCCCGAGCCACAGGTCCCAATCCAATTCCTCCTTGGACGGTTCCGGCTGGGGCGGCAGCACGGCATTGACCCGCGGCCAATCCGGCAGATACCCGAGATGGGCGTAAACCGTGTGGACCTTGCCAAGCTTCCCTTGCCGCGCCAATTCTCCAGCAACAATAAAGTTAGCCTCACTCGCCCGCTGTGCTCCAGTCTGAAATACCCGCCCGTATCGCTTTGTCGCCGCCACCAACGCTTGGCCCTGTGCAATAGTCAGCGCACCGGGCTTTTCACAATACACGTCCTTGCCAGCCTGCATCGCCAAAATCGACGCCGGAGTATGCCAGCGGTCGCCGGTGGCAATGAGCATGGCGTCGATCTCCGTGTGCTTGCCTAACAAATCACGCATATCCCGGTAAGCCGCGCAGTCTTTGTTGCCATTCTTGCCATCCACGGCATTCTTGGCACCTTCGCGGTTGCCTTTGCGCACGTCACACACCGCCACAAACTGTACGTCCGCCTCGCCTAACATCCAGCCCAAATCGCCGGACCCGCGCCCGCCCAAACCAATGGCTCCCATCACGATGCGCTCACTCGGTGCCACCGCCCCGCCTCGTCCCAGCGCCGATGCTGGAATAATGCTAGGTATGGCAAACGCAGTGCTGGCGGCAAGACTGCGGGTGAGAAACTGACGCCGGTTCAACGGAGCGTCTGACAAATTTTGTGTGACTTCACTCATCTGGATGTTAGTTGGTAGATATCTGTCCGTTTTAACTTTTGTTAGGAAAAACTCCAGCCGGTCTTGGGCATCGGAGCAGGATCCCGATGGTAATTCTCACTTTTCAGATTCCATTTGTTGCAACAGGTCATGCGCCCGCTTGGCGAGTTCGGGTTTGTCAGTGACGACCTCAGCGGCCTTCTTCAACGCGGCCCTGGTGATCTCTACGCTGTGGTTCTTCTGGCGTTTTTCGGCGACTGCGATGACGGTGGCCACAGCCTCGCGTTTGACGGCGGGGACATCGAGGCAGGGGACGATCAAGTTCAGGGATTCGGGATCCGCCAGGTTGGCGAGAGCGGCCAGCAACAGCAATTTTTCGTCATCGCGCTGGATCATTGAGGCAGATTCACGGCAAATGGCCAGCCTCTGGGGTGCCGGGACATCCTGCTTGGCGGCCATTCCGAGATACCCGCGCAGACTCAAAATCTTGTCAACCTGACCGCTGGAGGATTTCGCCAAGGCGAACAACAATGGCGCAGCCTCACCGGTTTTCCATTCGCACAAGCCTCTGATGGCCGCGGTGTGGACATCCTTGTTAGAATCATCAACCGCGCTCCGCATCGCATTGAGGGCCTCAGTGCCGCCAGCCACACCCAAGGTGCGCAGCAAGGCCACCTTGGCCTCGGGGCTGGCCTTGGGCAGGGCGGCAACGATTTTTGCGACGCAGGCTTTGGGGTCGGCGGAAGCGGCGCAAATCGTCGCTAGGGCTTTTTCGATCGCTGCAATCTCGGCGGCATTGGTATTGGTGACCAAGCGCTCCAGCAGGGAGGAAATTTCCGTCTCGCTGGCAAGTTCCGCGAAACATCTGATGGCGGCCGAACGCAATGCCTCATCCTTGTCGGCCCTGATTTTTAAAAGCAGTGGCAGCGCCGTGGCGATCCGCCGCTGGCTCACCAACTCTATCATTTTCAACTTCACCGCTTGATCGCCCGATCCCAACAAGCGCAGAACACACGCATCCACCTCGGCCCCTGGCAAGCCAGCGATGCCCGCCGCCGCCGCTTGAGCAACCTCCCCTTCGGCATCCTTGAGCAAATCAGTCAACGGCGCCGCAGCAGCCGCATTGCCAATTTCCACCGCGGCACGAATCGCAGCAACCCGCGCCGCCTTGTCCCCCGCCTTGGCCAAACCTAGCAAACCTGGCAAGGCCGTGGCATCACCGCGTTTGCCTAACACATTGCACAACATGAGTTGGCGGTCTGGGGCGGCTTTCGCCAACTCATCGGCCAGCACTTTGGAAACTTCGGCCACCTTCATTTCGATGGCGATGCGCTCGGCGGCCAGCATCAAGCCGAGATTGGAGCCACGGAGAGCTTCCAGCAACAATGGCAAGCCATCCTTCTGGCGGGTGAGAATCGCACCGCGCAGGGCTCCGGCGAGCACCTGGTGCGGCGCTTGTTTGAGGTTGCGCAGCGTGTCATAAATGACGATGGCCTTGTCATTTTGGCCGCTGGCCGCAAGCGCTTCCGCACAACGGAAGAGCCCCTCACAAACTGCGAGTTGACTGATCGCAGGCACATCCGGCAACGTGGCTAACAATGGTTTGGCGGCCTCGGCACTGCCGATCTTGCCCAAGGCCCGCGCGACAGCCTGCACCACCTCAGCATCGCCATCTTTCAACAATCCGGCCAGAGCCGCCAGCGCCTTCTCATCGTGGCGCACTCCAAGACTGCCAATCACCCCGACCAGCGGGCGGCCCTTGAGCTTGCCCAGCGCTGCCCGAAGTGCCTCATCCGCCGCCGGTCCGGGCACCGTCTCCAGGCCATAGCGTGCCATGTGGGTTAGCTTTTCATCAGCTAACAAGCCAGCGAGAACCGGCACACAGTCGGCGCTACCGATGCGAGCCAACTCGCGGCAGGCGTCGGCCTTTTGAAGGAATTCGGCATTGGATTGCAGTACGGCGATGAGTTTGGCTTCCTGCTCCTTGGCCGGGGCTTGCGCCATGGCTGGATAAACACCGCTGCTCAGCAGGGCAACAATCAGAGTCTGTTTCAGTTTGGATATTTGCATGACGATACTTTCTTTCGGTTAGATCATTATTTTGTTAGATTATCCATGGTTCACGCATGGCACGGGAGCGCAAGCGGTTAGCCTCGGCGTCATTGACGAATTCGGCTTTGATGGGGTCGAACTTGACGTCGCGCTTGAGCCACATGCAGATATTGGCGGCGTGCACGGTGGACATCGATCGGTACATGACCTCGGCATTGGCCACCGTTTGACGACGTGTTTTGATGCAATCGAAGAAATCCCGGACGTGGTTCATCGGGCGTTGGGTCCGGGCGATGTATTCGGCAATGACCTTTTTAAAATCGGCGAGCAGGGCTGGCGATGAGGCGTCTGGTTTCGAGTAACCATCGGCGGCGGCGACCCAGCCCTCGGGGCCGTCGAAGCGTTCGCCGCACGAGCCATGCCAGTATTTGTCACCGCGGGACAAGACCATCTTTGCGCCGTTAGCAAAGGTGGTGACCATGCCATCTCCGGTGGGGTTATCCACATACTTGTAGTCGATCGGTGATGTGTCAAGCGCGTCGATGCCAGCCTGAGCCTGGGCGAAGGTATGGGCACCCCACTCACCGATGCAACTGGTGTGGAAATCGTAAAGCCCCCGCCAGTCACCTTGGACGTAACTCGAGTTATAGGGGCGCCACGGGCAGGGGCCCAGCCAGATGTCCCAGTCCACCTCGTCCTTGGGCGGTTCCGGTTGGGCCGGCTTCCAGGCATTGCCCATGATGGCGGCATCCCACGGCGCAATATGGGCATAGGCGGTATGCACCTTGCCGAGGCGGCCGGAGCGGGCGGTCTCGATAGCAAAGACATGGTTAGGCTCGCTGAGTCGCTGCGCCCCGGTCTGATAGACGCGGCAATACTCGCGAGCCGTATCGGCCACGGCCTGTCCTTCTGCGATGGTCATGCAGGAGGGTTTTTCGGAATAGACGTCCTTGCCGGCACGCATTGCTAGAATGGAAGCGAGTGCATGCCAGTGGTCGCCGGTGGCGATGAGCACGCCATCGATATCGGTGCGCTCCACCAGGAACTCACGGATATCGCGGTGCATGGTGCAGTCCTTGGTGCCATATTTGTTATCGATGGTGTGTTTGACCGCTTCGCGTCGCTCTTTGCTGATATCACAGATGGCGACAAACTGGACATCGGGCTCGCCCATCATCCAGGTTAAGTCCGAGCCGCCCCGGTTGTGGATCCCAATGCCGCCCATCACGATGCGATTGCTCGGCGCGACCGCCCCTCCTTTGCCCAACGCCGAAGCTGGAATGATGGTGGGGATGGCAAACACAGAGCTGGCGGCAGCGCTGCGTTTCAGAAAGTGCCGACGTGTTACGGCGGGATTCGCTTTGGGATCAGTTGTCATGGTTGGCCGGGGTTACTTGAACTCTTTGAGAATGATGTTCTTGAATTGCACTTTCATCGGCGGCCCGGGATGCATTTGCAGCGCAATGATGCCACTCTTGGCGGCAGTCTTCGCATCATTGTCTGTGATCTGGCACATCAACACGCCATTGACGTAAAGCGTGATCTCAGGACCACGGCAAATGATCCGATAGGTATTCCATGCCTCCCGCTTGTAGCTCTTGATCAACTCGGCAGCATCCCCAATCTTGCCAACTTCCTTCTGGCCATCTGGGGTGATGGTCACTTTTTCGCCGCGCGCACCGATGAGACCGCGCTGGTGATGATAGACAAAGCCCACCAGGCCGCCGTCTCCGGTCATATCTGCCTGATATCCAAAGGTATCCCAGTTAGGCCGGGTTTCCGAGCGGATTTGCACGCCGGAGTTGGCGGAGACGCTCAATTTGAACTCGCAAGTGATTTCAAAATCGGCGGGTTGGCCACCTTTCCAGATAAGATAATTGCAGGCGGTGCAGGGTTTCTGCGGGGTGCTTTCGGCGGTAAGGGCGCCATCCTCCACTGTCCACCAACCCGGCGCTCCGTCCCAGCCAGTTAGGTCCTTGCCGTTGAATAAACTCACGCCTGCGGGCACCTTTGCCTGCGCTGCGGTTAGGGCCAGCTTGGCGCGGGCTGTTAGCTTATCATCCTTGCCGACCTTGATGACTTGCTCCATGACGGGGATCACGGCGTCCGGACGCTCATTGATCAGGCGCTCGGCAATGGCAACACTCGCCAGACAAGCTTCTGCCTGCAGTGCCGCATTGTCCAAGTGGGTTGCCGCCATCGCCAACGACCCGGCATCAGCACCGGCTGCCAACACGCCTAGCAAAATCTTCCGCTCCTCGTCGCGCTGAACCAAGGCAGCGGCTTCCTTGCACATTTCCAAGCGCTTCGCGGGGGCGACATCCTTGTCGCCGCTGACGCGCATGAAACCGCGCAGGGCGAGCAATTTGTAGGTGGCATCGGGCGAGGTTTTGGCTAGGGTTAGCAGGTCTGGGGCGGCTTCAGCGCTGCTCCAGTCGCAGAGTAAGCGGGTGGCGGTGTCTTGGACTTCCTTGTTGGAGTCAGCCATAGCCGCGCGAATCGCCTGCAACGCCTTGGGGTCAACCACCGAGCGCAGCAAACGCAACAGCGCACACTTCGGGGCGGGCTGCGCGGTGGCCAAGCCGGCCACCAATTTTTCGGCACAAGCGGCCCGGTCCGTCTGTCTGCCGCAGATGGTGGCCAGCGCCTTTTCGGCCGTCTGGGCCTCATCTGGCGTGGCATTTTTCACCAGTATACCTATGACACTGGATAGATCCGCGAGGCTGCCGAGTTCGCGCAGGGTGTTGATGCAACCGGCGCGCACTGTCGCGTCAGCATCTTCGCGTGCTGCCTTGGAGACGGCGGGCATCGCACTGTAGCAGGCACGCCGACTGATGATATCTGCGGCAATGAGACGGGATTTTGCCACGGGCGAGGCGAGCAAAGCAGCGCAGGTGGCATCGGCATCAGGCATCGGGAAGGCGACCACGGCCGACTGCGCGGCCTTGGCTAACTCACCATCAGGCCCCACGGCGACTTCTGCCAGGCGCTGCATGGCGGCGAAGTCGCCGAGTTTGGCTAGGGCGGCAATGGCGGCGACGGCGACCTTTTCGTTGGAATTTTTGGTGAGGGCCAATAAGGTGGGCACGACGGCTTTATCGCGGCGCACGCCGAGGGCTTCGATCACGGGCACTTGCTTGTCGGGGGGCAACTGGCTCACCTCGGCAGTTAGGGCACGGGTCAACTCAGCGCCGGGCAGATCATGAGCCAAGCCCAAGGCCACCACGACCATACCGGCATCATCGCTCTTGAGTTGTTCGATAAGCAGGGGGATACCGGCGGCCTGTTTGGCGACGATGAGGCTGCGGGTGGCCTCCATGCGGATATGGCGAGGCACCTGCAAGCCGCGCAATTTCTCACAGATGGCGGCGGCCTGGGCATGTTTGCCTTCGGTGATGAACCCATCAGCATTCCTGAGGGAGCCCTCGCAAAGTGCCGCTAGAGTAGCTGCCGGGGCTCCAGTTAGCGCCTCGCCTAACGCCTGAGCCGCGGCCTCGCCACCGATGCGACCCAAGGCTGCGGCTGCTGCCGTGGCCAATTGGGAATCCGCATCTTTCAACTTGCTGGATAGCCATGCCACGGCTGCTGCATCGCGGCGTTTGCCTAGCGAATTGATCACACCCACTTGCTGTTTGCCCTGCAATTTGCCGGCTGCCTCGCGCAAGGCTGCGTCAACCGCCGGGTCGGGGATGGCTTCCAAGCCGATGCGGGCCCACGATGAGAGTTTTTCGTCAGATAATAGGGCTGCCAGGGCTGGCACCGCGGCCTTGGTCCCGCAAATCGCCAGACGCTTGCAGGTGATCGCCTTGTCTTGGGGCGCGGCATTGGATTGCAGCACCGCGATTAAAACGGCCTCTTGGCTTGGGTCGGTGGGCGGGGCTGCCATGGCTGTGAACGCTCCACTGGTTAGAATGCAGGCGGTCACGGCCGCACCGATAGAGAAATGATTGATCTTAAACATAGTATTGATTGGTTGAATCCGGGTCAGTTTCGCAGGTCGGTTAGGCGATTAAATGCGCCACGGTTCGCGCAGTGCTTCCGAGCGCAGCCGGTTCGCCTCCTGATCACCGATGAACTCGTTTTTGACGGGATCGTATTGCAACTTGCGGCCGAGGAATTGGGCGATATTGGCGGCATGACAAACGATGTGCGACTGACAGGCGACTTTGGCGTTGGCCCGCGGTTGGTTGCGGGATTTGACGCAATCGAAGAAATTACGGATATGGAAATTGGCGGGGTAGCCGCTGCTTTTTGCGCGTTTGCCGTTGATCAAATCCAGTGAACTGGCAAACAACTCACCGCTGTCGCCGGTTTCCACCCAGCCGTTCTCCCCTTCGTAGCGCACTGGGCAGGAGCCCGAGTTGAGCCATCCGTCATTGCGCATGACGAGCTTGACGCCACTGGCATATTTGGCACAGAGCTGGTTGCCTTCCGGCCAATACTCGATGGCTGAGGTATCATCCGTTTGATTGGCCCACTGGCATAAATCGACACAATGGGAGCCCCACTCGAGGCAACCGCCGCCGACGAGTCCCCCGCCCTTTTCGAAACCGCCGCCATTGTGGAGAATGCCATCGTTAAACGGGCGCCATGCGGCAGGCCCGAGATACATATCCCAATCGGCCACTTCTTTTCCGGGCTCTGGTTGAGCTCCGGGCCAACCACTGGATTCCGTTCCAAGGCCGCCGGGATGAGCGTGCAGAACCGTGAGTTTGCCGAGCTTGCCACGTTGCGCAAGGCTTGCCGCAAACTCAAAGTTAGGCAGGCTGCGCCGCTGCATGCCTCCTTGCAACAAGCGCCCGGTGCGCTGGAACGTTTCCGCTAGAATCAGGCTCTCGGCGATGTTTTTCGTGCACGGTTTCTCACAATAAACGTCCTTGCCGGCCTTGGCCGCCATGACCGAGGCCAAGGCATGCCAGTTAGGCCCGGTGGCGATCAGTACCGCGTCAATGTCAGGACGAGCCAACAGCTCGCGGAAGTCGGTGTACATGACGCAATCCTTATTGCCGTACTTGCCATCTACCTGCTGCTTGGCCGCCTCCCGCCGCTCCTTGCGAACGTCGCAAACCGCGACACAACGAACATCCTGTTCTTCTAACATGCAACTAAGGTCGTAGCTGCCGCGGCCACCGATCCCGATGGCACCAAAGGTGATTTTTTCACCCGGGGCAACCGCACCGTCGCGGC
The DNA here is from genome assembly GCA_037141475.1 of Verrucomicrobiota bacterium. Taxonomy (GTDB): domain Bacteria; phylum Verrucomicrobiota; class Verrucomicrobiia; order Verrucomicrobiales; family Akkermansiaceae; genus Luteolibacter. The sequence goes on from JBAXCM010000055.1 coordinate 12,765, forward strand.
CAAGCGCGGCTGCAGGGATGAAATACGGCAAAGCCAACGCGCCACCGGTTAGGGCGCTGGTTTTTAAAAATTGCCGACGCGACGTGCTTGCTGAAATGAATGATTCGGACTGCATAAGGCGGATACTTCGCTCTCAGCATGGATTTTTCATATTTTTCATTAGCGTGTTGGGCAGCACAGGCGCATCTCCGGGAGTTGCAACTATCAGAGATGCGCCCGTCCGGAAGGCATCGGTGTTCTACCCGTCACGTTAGGGAAAGACTCCCGATGGGCATCCCGGAAATTCGCGGTTGCATTTGTGCGAGACGCGCCAATAGTTGGCCCGCAGATGAGAAACCTTCTAATAAATAAAACACCCATGAAAAATCCATTGCCCCGTGTATGGCCGTTGTTCCGACAGAAAATTTTTCCTTTGGCGGCTGTTCTCGCCTGCCTCACCGCAGCCGGAATGGCCGCGGGAGCCAAAGATCCGACGGACGTGACTGCGGCGGTAGCGGCCGCCGTCAAGGGCGAGCATCTGACGATTTCAGCTAACAACAATGTATTTGGTGACACCGCTCCGGGCATGCCAAAGAAGCTTCACGTTGAGTATAGCGCTGGCTCTGACAAACTCACAAAAGACGCCGGCGAGGGCGGGCAGCTGGAAATTTCAGTGCCGGTCGGCCGGAAACTCGTCATAACCAAGGCCGTCTATGGGCCAGCGGATGGCTCAAAGGTGGTTGCTGCCACTGCCATCACAGAGGATCCCGGCGCGCTTTTGGACACACTTCCCGGCTTCAAGATTGAGCACGTGCTGAGGGCCAGCGGAGCCAAGAACGGTTCGTGGATCTGTATGGCAAAGGATCCAAAAGGCCGCCTTCTACTAGGTGGGCAACACGGCCAACCGATCACCCGGGTGACGCTCAAGGATGGCAAGAGCATCAAGGAAGAGTTGCTGCACATCCCGGTGAGCGAAACGATGGGCATGCTGTTTGTGGGCAACTCCCTCTACGTCAATGGCAACGGCAGCCGCGGCTTCGCTCTTTATCGCTGCAAGGATACCAAGGGCGACGATAGCTATGACGACGTGGAATTCCTCCGCGAGTGGCAAGGCGGTTCCGGCGAACACGGAGCCCACGCTCTCACGTTAGGTCCTGACAAAATGCTCTACGCCGTCTGCGGCAATTTCACCTCCGTACCCGCGAACCTCGCGCCAAGCTCACCCCACCGCAATTACGCCGACGACCTGGTGCTCAAGCGCATCGAAGACGGCAACGGCTTCGGCTCGGGCAAGCCGCCGCCAGGCGGCTTTGTCGCCCGGATGGATCTGGACGGCAAGAACGCCGAATTGTTTGCAGCAGGCCAACGCAATGATTACGATGTGGCGTTCAATGCCGACGGCGAATTGTTCGGGTTTGACAGCGATATGGAATGGGACTGGGGCACGCCTTGGTACCGGCCGATCCGCATTTTTCATGCCGTTCGCGGTGGCGACCAAGGGTTTCGTGAGGGAAGCGCGAAGTGGCCGGAGTATTATGCCGACAGCCTGCCAGCCTCCCTCAACGTCGGCATTGGCAGCCCAACCGGAACCATCTTCGGCACTGGCGCAAAATTTCCAGTCAAATACCAAAAGGCCATGTACGCCTGCGACTGGACGTATGGCCGGCTCCTCGCCGTGCACCTCACTCCCAACGGTGCCAGCTATTCCGGAACCTGCGAAAACTTCGTCGCTCCCAAAGGATTGCACCAAAATCATGGCAAAACACCCCTCAATCTAACGGATGTTGTGATCGGTGACGATGGTTCTCTCTACTTCACCATCGGCGGCCGAGGCACCCAGTCGGACCTCTATCGGGTCACATACACCGGCAGCGAAGCCGCCACCCCGCTGACTGCCAGCCAGTTGCACGACGACGCAGCCAGCGCCGCCCGCGCCCTGCGCCACCAACTTG
>JBAXCM010000056.1:0-14416 GCA_037141475.1 Verrucomicrobiota bacterium
GCAGCCATTTGCTATAGCCCGCCAACACCTCATCGTAATACGGATAGGCCGAGCGGTATCCAAATTTCTTCGGATCTTTCTGGGCTTCCACCTCGGCTTCAGCGTTGGCCTTGGCCAACAGCGCCGCCTGCCCCGCCGCGTCAGTTCCCGGGGGGAAAGGCGGGCCGGCGGCCGCAAACGGCGGCGGCGTGAGCAGAACTAGGTGGGCGCCGACGGCATTGACTTTCGTGATGAGGGTGCGAATACCGGTTTGATACGCCGCAAACCGCTGTTCGCTAAACGGGTGATAGATGCCGTCATTGATGCCGTAGCACGCAACCACCCAGGTGGGCTTTTCCGCCAGCACCGCGTCGATCCAGTTTAGCACGCAAGGACGGCGGCCGGGATGATAGGCCTCGCTGAGGCCCGAGACGGTCTCGCTCATGTGGCCGAAGTTGTGGATTTGCGGTGGATTGGCCGGGTTCTGTTTGGTCAGCGTGTCTTTGATGTTGCGCACATAGCCGCCCGCCTTGGTGATGCTGTCGCCAAGGAAAAATATCATTTGAGGTGCAGCTGGCGGCGGCGTGACTGGGGGTGGTTCGGCGGCATTTGCAGTCGCGATAAAGCCAAAACCGATGGCGCTGACGAGGAGGGTGAATTGCATGGGTCGGCTGATGGGGTGGGTGATTGGAGGGAACGGGCCTGCGGGACAGAGTGCTCGCTGGCTCCAGCTTGTCAAGCAAGTCGGATGTTCAAAAAAGGGGATGGATCTCCTTCAGGCTGCGGCTGCCGCCATTCGGGTAAGTTCAGACATAGGCCGGGCATTGAGTCCTCTATGGCGAGCCGCCGGTTTATCCGACTCCTAGCAGATGCCTCAGGATGTGGATCTCCAATGCCTCATAATCCCGCGCATCACGGAATTGCTGAACAAGCTTCGGGTCAAGCGAACGGACCTTGTCCACGAGATGCAGGAACATCGTGCGGCTGTTGCTGAGGTGCTCGGTGACCGGACATCCGCGCTGAGTGCGCATCGTCTTCACATCCAACCCGATAAACTCGCCCCGCCGCCCATATCCGTTCTCCTCCAGCACGCGAACTTGGTTGAACGCCCCTCGCAAGTTGGCACTGCCGAAATTCTTGTCCTCATCAAACTTGAGTCCGTTTTGGTCGTTCAGATGGACGCTGCCGAGTTTGTCATGCGCCAAGGCAAACGCCATCTCGTCACTCGCATCCAATCCGGCCAGCATGGCGTGTGCGGATTCGATGAGCCCTTTTACGCGCTTCGGCGCATTAGAGGCATAGGCGAGCGCAATGGCGTGGCCAATGGTCGGTACGTATGCCTGGTCGGCTGGTTCGTTAGGCTTTGGCTCTATCCAAATCTCGATGGTCGGGTCATAATCCAGCATCTGATTGATAGACTCCAACAGACGATCGTAGGCGACTTTGGCGTCTTTCGCCTCGCGGATGTAAGTGCCCTCACGGCTCAGCCAGAGCACGATGGCGTTGCAGTCGATGGCGCGGGCGATGTCGATACACTTCTTCGTCCGGTCCCATGCATAAGCCCTGTCGGCTTCGCTATTAGACGTGTAAGCGCCGTCAATCGTCCGTTCGGAAAACCACAAGCGTGGAGCGACGAATTCCGGTGTCAATCCTTCGTCGGCGAGAACGGACTTGAGGTGCGATGCTTGGCGTTCGATCTGTGCTGCCGTCAAGTCGTCGAGCCCCGGCACGGCATCGTCATCGTGCAACTGCACGCCTTCAAAACCGAGCGGCCGATAGAGAGCATATTTCTTCTCATGCGGAAAGACCGCGCGAGTGTCAGGACCGAACGGATCGGCACCTTCGCTCATGTTCCAGGGGCCAAATGAAAAACGGTATTCGGTGGGGGTGGTGGATGGATTCATCAGGAGGATTTTCGCAGATTTCGCGGTGCAACGCTACGCTGCTGGTCTCTATTCTTGCGATGATTGTCTCAAATTGACTGAAATTTTATCAAATGGGTTGCAAATGGCAGGCCAAACCGTCACGCAAAGTGTCATGCAAGGCAACCGCGAACAAATCCGTCTTCCGAGCGGGCATTCGTTCCGTGTGTTACGCTGGGCTCAAAATCTTCGCGAGGTGGAATCGGTGCTAGCACCGGATCGGAGCGAGTGCATCACGGGTGAAGGCATGCACTGGCATTACCACGGCGAGATGGAGTTGACCTGGTTTGCTGCGGGTGAGGGAACGCGATTCGTTGGTGACCACATCGGGCAGTTTTCGGCGGGAGATGTCGTGTTGCTTGGTTCGAAGCTCCCTCACTACTGGCACACGAACGGCCCGTCGGCCGGGCTCTCGGTGCAATGGAATTTTCCGTCTGGCCACGCCTTCTGGTTGTTCCCCGAAACATCCGCCTGCAACGGGTTGTTCCATCGGGCCGGGCGGGGTATCCAATTCACCGGTCCCACGGCGGAGGCCATCCGCGACGGGTTGCAGCAGCTTGTTGTTAGCAGCGGCACGGTCCAACTTGGCGGATTGCTGCGCTTGCTAGGTCTGATGATCAACGCCCCTGATTCGAATATGCGCGACCTCTCAACGCGTTCGTTTGCCTTGGCCGATTCCGCAATTCATCAAGACGCAATGGCCGAAGTCATGCGCTACCTGATGGGCAATTTCCGCGATGAAGTCCGGCTGGACGAGGTGCTACGAATCGCGCGGATGAGCAAACCGACGTTTGCCCGGCAGTTCAAAAAACACTCCGGGAAAACCTTCAGCGACTTCATCACGCAGATCCGCCTGCAGGCCGCCTGCCGGGAATTGGTGGAAACCGATCGTTCGGTGCTGGAGATCGCCCTGGATTGCGGCTTCAGTCATATATCATTTTTCAACCGCATCTTCCGCCGCATCCTGCGCCGAAACCCGACGGATTACCGCCAAATCAAACGCCTGCCAGTCACAAATACCCACGCGTCCAAACTCAATCTTGTATGAAACGATTCGATAGAAAACTCACCAACCTTCGCAACGGGTCCACAGCGCCCGGGGATTTCATCATCGCCGACGCCAAGGATGGGGACATGGCGTTCGGCATCACCGCACCCGGGCCCCAGACTGGATCCTGCCGCCATGGCTACAACGAAAGCGAAGGCTGTTGGAAAACCCTCGCCCAATACCGCGAGCAGATTCGCGATGTCATCACCCAAGACATCGTGGACATTGTCCTGCTCTCCGCATCCAACGTCGAGCAACTCGCCATCAAAGAGCAGCTGTTTGATCATTCTGATATCACTCCTGCGGCCCGCGCCAACGATACCTCTGATATCTGGGCAGTGCGCGGAGGAAAATATCCGACCGAACATCCATCACGCTCGTTCCGAACGGCGACACTCGACCACATCAAATATGGTCGTCTAACCGACGATCACAGCAACCCGTTCACTGGCGCTGACCTCGGTCTGTATTCCATTACCTTCACCAATAACATCGATTGGGATTACAAGGCATTGCAAGATTTCCATGACTTCCGGATCGAGGCCGAACGCAAGCGCTTCCGCTATTTCCTCGAGGTGTTCAACCCGAACGTCAATCCGGGTATTCCAGACAAAAAGGTGGCGGCTTTTCTCAACGACCACATCATCCGCGCTCTGGCAGGCGTGACGGAGGCCGGGCGTCCGGTGTTCCTCAAGATTCCCTACAACGGTCCCGGCCCGTTGGAAGAGTTGGTTTCTTATGATTCCAACATGGTCGTCGGGATCCTCGGCGGCAGCGCCGGCACCACGCTCGATGCATTCCAATTGATCCACGAGGCCCGGAAACACGGCGCACGGGTGGCCCTCTTCGGCCGCAAAATCAATCTTTCAGAATGCCCTCTGGCATTTATCGAATTCCTCCGCCGCGTGGTGGATGGCGAAATTACACCAGTGGATGCCGTGAAAGCCTATCATGAAGTCCTGCGACAAACCGCTATCCGCCCGCAACGCCCGCTCCAACAGGACCTGCAACTGACATCTAACAAGATGAGCTACCGTTGACATACCGATTCCCTTCAATGGGTTACTGACCAAGCGAGGCGCGAAACACCGATACCGGCAAGCCTTCCTTGTTCATCAGGTTAGGCTGCGCCAAGTCCTTCCAGGCAAAGCGCATGGCGCTCGGCTTGGCCACCTTGTCACTGCTGAGCAACACGCATGGCCCATCAATTTTTGCTTGAGCCTCCACAAAGGTGCCATCAGCACCGGCAATCTCAAAACTATCTGGTGCTTGCTGATCCTTGGTCACCAAGCCGCCGCCAACTGGGTCGAAACGCACCCGAAGTTGCCGTCCCTCGGCAGTGAGGGCCTTGAAACGCGGGCCACAGAAGACCAAGTCTTTCTGACCATAGTCTTTGGCTAGGGCCCACAGCAAAAGACGGCGGGCAATCTCCTGTTTGTTAGACGGATGACCGCCGCCAAAATGATCGCTCGCGTTGCAGGTATCAGTGGAAGCTGCCATGCCAGTGTTAGGTATGGCCATCGAGGCGTCTTGTGCTTCTAGCAGAAACGGCAATCTGCCGTCATAAGTGTTAGGAGTGATCTGGACGAAGTAGAACGGGAAATCCCCTTGTTGCCAGACCTTGCGCCAACCGCCAATCAGGGCTTTCATTTTATCGAGATAGGCCATGCCGTCGCCGCAATTGGATTCGCCCTGATACCACAGCGCGCCGCGGATCGCGAATGGCACCAACGGATAGATCATGCCGTTGTAGAGGACCGGGCCGCCTTCGGCTGGCAGCGGACTAGCCATCACGAGGCCTGGCGGCAAGGCCCGGCCCTGAGCCAAAGCGGCGCGGGCCTCGGGCATGGCGGCTTCCAAGGCATCTAGGTTTTCGGCGAGTTTCTTCCGAGCGGCTGTCGCAGCTGCGGTGATGCCCGGCAGTGCCGCCTGTTGCGAGGGCACTCCGGCCAAACCCTCAGGCGCGGTCCACACCTCGATCTGGGTGGCACCTTGTGAGGCCGCAATCATGCCAACCGGCACGTTGAGCGCTTTGTAGAGGTCGCGGCCGAAAAAGTAGCCGACAGCCGAGAAGCTGGCCACGGTTGGGTTGTCCGGCGAGCACACGGACCAGCGGGCTTTGATATCACTGAGTGGCAGGGCCGAAGGAGTGCGCGGAACCCATAACAGCCGCACCTTGGAATAATCGGCATCCTTGATCTCATGCTGGCCATTGAGCGCATGCCTCAACTCAAATTCCATGTTCGATTGTCCTGAGCACAACCACACCTCGCCGACGAGCACATCGGTCACTTTCAACGCGTTCTTGCCGCTGACCGTTAATTCGTAGGGTCCTCCTGCCGCCAGCGGAGGCAACGAGACCTTCCATTCGCCTTGAGCAGTGGCGGTGGCAGTGGCAGATTTTCCGGCCAGATGGACGCTGACTTGCTCGCCCGCGGCGGCCCATCCCCACACCTTGACCAGCTTGTCGCGCTGCAGCACCATGTGATCGCTGAACACATTGGGCAGGCGGACGTCGGCTGCGGCAGACCCAATCAGGGCGGCGATCATTGTCAGACAAATGGGGATTCTTTGGATCATAACGTAAATGGTGAAGCTCGTTGCTAGATATTAGTCGGGTGCCCGGCGAGGCGGCTTTCAACAGCTGCGAGGGATTGCGGGTCTTCCAGTTCCCCCGCGCTGCTTGTCGCCACCAACGCCAAAGACTAGGCCGCCACCCCATCAGCCACAAGCAGAAACTCAGCACCTCTCAAATGCCAAGCGGGGCCGCCGGTTTTGAATCGGCGGCCCCGGGGTTGGGTGCTAGATATGGGTTCGGGTAAAACCCGCCGGCTCAGGGAACCTGCACTTCCAGACGCACGAAGCGCGTCGGACTGCCCGGCACCAGCGTGTACGTTAGGAAGCCTCCAGCATCCACTGCCGCCGCCGTGTCATCCGTCCAATCCGCGAGGTTGACCGAGGTGAGCACCTTGTATGTGATACCCGTGGCGCTGGCACTGTGAGGCCACGCAACCTTGCCGCCAACCACACTTGGGTTGGTGACGCGGCCCGTCGCACCCATGAAGTAGGCGACGCCATTGGCTACACCATCGTTGTTGTAATCCTGGTCGGCCGTTTGACCGCCGACGTTGGTGGTCGCCCAGCTGGCGTAGCCGCCGACACTGAAGTACTTGTTAGTCAGGTAGTTGGTCACCGTAGCCTCGTCTGCGCTGCTCAGCTGAGTGCTGAATCCCATGATCTCGGCAACGTCAAAGTCCATCGTGCCCAAGGTTTCTTCTTTCCCGATCTGGTAGTAGGGGAAGTTTGCAAAATTGGCAACTCCATCATTATCGACAACAATCTTGAGGATCATGTAGTCGGTGATTGTTCCAAGCATAAACCTTGGAGGATTCCCTCCGGGACCCGCAGCATTGGAGACCGGTGTTCCATTCTTGGAAACTGCAACAGGGAAGTGATCCTGCCAGAATCCGGTTGAGCTACCGTCGCCATACATATCATAGGAGGACCCACGGACATCAAGGAATCCTCCGACGCGGCCTAGGAAACAACCGGTGCCATTCCAATTGGCATGTGGTGAACGCACCACGAGGTATTGTTCCTTTACAATCGAAGCAAAGGGCAGTGCACAACTCAGATATGTGTTACCACCCCGCAGATGCACTGCCGGCAGGGAGTTGACGTCGTTGGGAACCAAGGACACCGAGCCGCTGGCGCGGGTGGCGGTATGCCCGTTGCCTGACAAATCACTCCACGTCAACACGCCATTGCCGTCTTGGGTGACGCCGGCAGCTGCGTCGTACCAAACGGCGACCGAGCCGATGGGGGAGGCCGCAATCGTGACCGTCACGGTGTAGTCCTTGAAGCTAACACCATCATCGGCGGTAACGATATAATGGACAGGGCCGCTGAAGTTGGCCGGGGTGCCGGAAACCACGGGGACGCCACCAACGGTGACCGAGGCCAGACCGGATGTGGTGAATGTCGCTGCTAGGGACGTCAGGTCCGAGCCATAAGGAGCGAGCCAAGAGATGTCGGTTCCGGTGATGGTAGCACCGGGGCCAAAGGCCAGCATGTCGCATTGGGTGCTCTTGATGCCCGAGTCTAGCAATTGGAGGCCGCTGATCATCAGAGGCTGATCGCCATTCTTCTGTGTGCCGGTGGCCTTGATGACAATCTTGCCATTGGCATCGACAGGCACATTGAGGAATTTCACATAATTGGCTCCTTCGACCCATGCCGTCTGGCTAGCGCCGTCGCCATCAAGATCCTGCGAGGTTCCGTTGACCGTGAACGTGCCGTGACTGAATCTATCGGCCCACAAGCTAGCGATGTAGAGGTTGTATGATTTACCTGCAGGCAGGCCGCTGATTTCGCCAGAGCACACGCCTAGGCCTTCGCCACGATCATTCTGGCTCCACCACCAGACGCCGCCATGAAGCAGGGTCAGCGTGGGATTGCCCCACCAGCCGGTGCCTTCAAAGTTATTGAAGTTGAAGCCCACGCTCGTTGCGATGCCATCTTCGTCGAGCAAGTTGTTGCCCGATTTCGCACCGGGAACATTATTCCAAACCTTGCCCTCACCGCTGAACGGGGCGGGGCCATACAACCCGGTATCGGCTCCCGGTGTGATGTTCAGATGAATATGTCCACTCTGTGGAACCAGACTAACCGTCACGGTGTAGTTCGTGGTGTTGCTGGAATCTTCGGATTTCACAATGAAATGCAGCGGGCCACCGCTGAAATTCACCGGGTTGCCGGATAGCAGTGGAGTGCCATTCACCGTCACGGTGGCACCAGTGGACGTTGTGAACGTCGGGATGAGGGCGCTGACATCGCTACCGATGTACATGTTTACGGAGATATCGGTTCCGTTCAGGTTGGTCACGCCCACTCCGGGGCTGCTGCCAAAGGTGAAGTCATAGATAAGCGCTTCCGCGTTTAGACCACGCACACCCATGTCCTGGATTTGGAATGCGTTCAAGTCAATCCCGTCGTATTCGCCATCACCTCTGGCTTTAATGACGATGGTGCCGTCGGCCAGGGGAATGACATTGCTGAAGTGCACAAAACTTTTCCCAGCCACCCAGTTGGTGCTTTCGCCTGTGCTATTTTCCAGATGTTGGACCGTTCCCCCAACCAGCCAATCGGCCGGTTTGTTTTGGTTATTGTGAGTGCTGGCGATGTAGAGGTCGTATTGGTGACTGGATTCCAAGCCATTGAGGGTGAGCACGGGTTGATAACTCGTGTAGTCGGCTACCACCGCATGAGAGATGCGGGCGCCGCCGAGAGCATTCCAGTCGCCCCATGGACCGTTGTTGCAGTTCGTTGTGAAGCCGACGGTGGTGGTATTGCCCAATGAGTCCGGCAAATTGCTGCCGCTGGCCTGAGAATTGCCGACGGCATCCGTCCATGTGCTCCCCGCGTAATTCACCGGGGCCACACTGGCCGCGCTGCCACGAGCGACCGAATCAAAGGAGAAGATACCATTCAAATTGCCATTGTCGCCGCCCGAATAGTTCACGTTGATGAGCGTCGGCCAATTCGGCAACACATGGACGGTCACCACATAGTCGGTGGTGATCGCGTTATCCGATGACTTGACGGTGTAGGTCACGGGGCTTGAGAAGTTTTGGCTTGAACCCGACGCCTTGTCGCAGGTGGAACTGTAAACAAGCTTGTACGGCGGCGCGAGGCTTGTGACATCCGTGCCGAACGGCACGTACCAATCAATGGTGTGCGCCGTCTGGTCCACCACAGCCGGATTTTCCGCCGGGCCGAAGCGCTTGATGACGGCAACCGGCGTGGTCGCGGGATAGGCCGAAGCGATCGCATACTTGCTGGCGAGGTAGCCGCCCACGCGGTCTTCGTCATCTTCGGAGAGCGGGGTTGTATAAACAATCACCTCAGCCACATCGAGTTGGCCGTCGCCCCAACTGTTGTTAGGTCGACCTAAGCGACCGAAGGCAGCACCGCTATTGGCGGGATTGACCTTGAGGACCATGTACTGGTTGACGTCGTTGGCGAAATGCCAGTTGTTGCCGTTCTTGGTGGCGCTTGTGCCATTTACCGACACGGCATTGGGAGCGTTTCCATCCCACATTTGCTCCGAATCAGGTTGCAGCATCCAGCCACTATCATTCTGTTGTCCGATTGGGCCGCCCCAGTCGCTGCCCCAATGACTGGGGTTTCCGCCATCATAGGAATAGCGGCCAGAGCGAAGAACAATGAATTCCTGCCCCGGAGTGATGTTGTGATCGATGACCAGATTGTTACCACGGAACTGCACAGCCGGGTGACCATTGATTTGTGATGTCGCCAATGCCGGGCTGCCATCACCCACCGTGGCGTGATTGCCATTGCCCGATTGATCATCCCAACCAGTAACGGTCGTCCCGGAGGTTGTCACACCTGCAGCGGCATCGTACCAAGCGTTCAAATCGGTAACCACCGGCAAAGCTGCCACAGACACCGTCACGAAATAGTGGTTGGTAATCAGGCTGTCTAAAGACGTGACCGTATATTCCACAGGACCGGTGAAATCATGAATGGAACCGGATGCCAGAGTGCAAGTGGCACCGGCGGAGAGGGTGAAAGTCGGAGCGAGACTTGTCACGGGCATCGAGGACGACACGGTCCAAGCGATGTTAGCCGACCCGCCCACTGGCTGGGCAACGCTCGCACCTGGGCCGAAACTGGTGATTTTCGCTTCCGGTGCATAGGATACGGCGAACCACTTGGTCATCAGGTAGTGCTCGACCTCGACGCGCTCATCTTCACTGAGCAGGCGATCGTAGATGATCACCTCGGCCTGATACTGGTTGCCGGAGTGGTAGATACGGTCCTTGTTGAAGGAATCGGCTTGCACGGTGCCGGTGGTAAGAATTTCGACAAGGTTGAAACCGTTGTGCACATTGGTGGGAATGGCGTCGTTAGTGCCGTTCACCAGGGTTCCGTTCACATAGGTGGAACCGCCCGTGATGTTGCCGCTGGCGTATCCGGCAAATAACGCATCACCCGCGTTATTATCCGACGGGCGGTGAAAATGGTATTGGCTGGCATCCGTTAGCAGGAAGCTGCAGCCTTTGAACACGGAGAAGACCGTGCGGATGCCGGTGTCTTCGGTGAATTTCAGGGCCGCACTGTTGCCGGCTCCACCATTCCCAGCGAAATAGACCGCGCCAAGACCGGTTTCCGTACCGGCGTTGGCCACATAGACCGGAGTTGCATTGCCGCCGGGCACCGTGGCGTTGGCGGCATTGGCGCTGAGGTCATTCCAAGTGGAGACAGCGTCACCGTTATTGGCGGCGATTTGCGAGGCGTCGAACCAACGGGTGTATCCACTCACTGGCGGGGCTGCACTGGCGGAGGGAGCCGCCCCAAATAGCGCCGCGCCAAGAACAACGGCGAGGGCCGGATGTTTGAGGGTTTTTCGACAATTCCGAACTGAATGATAGGTGTTCATGGTATTTTGATGTTCTGGTTCTTCACAATCAGGCGTTTTACGCCTTTGGCTGGTTTGGATTATTGACTTAGCTGATGGAGTGGGCGTCCATCAGCGCAGGGTTGGGCTAGCCGATTGATCTTATCCGATGCTTCGTGAAGCTGGGAAAAGCACCACGAAACTACCGTGTTAGGTTCAGCTTTTCCCAACAGGGGGGGAAATGATTAGCGGTCAGAATTGGGGGTGCAAGCAAAATTATCAAGATATTTGTCGGAGGTTGGGCCGGAGATTTGATCATGTGCATGAGGTGCCTTGTAGCGGCGTGTCTGTGACCGCCGATGTGCCTTGTAGCGGCGTGTCTGTGACCGCCGATGTGCCTTGTAGCGGCGTGTCTGTGACCGCCGATGTGCATGAGGGGACCCTTATCGAGGCGGCCGGTTCATTGGCGATTCATGGTCATCGGCGGTCCTAGGCACGCCGCTAGAATCCCACAAATTCGGGCTTTTCAAGCTCACTAATCTGGCAATTTGATCTTATCACCGAGGAAGCGCGGGCGGGTGCCGAGGACGTGGACGTCGAGCCACATCAGGAGCCGCGCGCCGACTTCCCGCAGTTTGGTTTTGAGGCCGGCATGGGTTTGGACGTTGCGTGCGTTGAAGCCGATGGCGTGCATACCGTTGGCCTTGGCCAGATAGACTGCGCGTTCATTTTGGAACCGCTGGCTGATAAACACAATTGAATCGAGTCCGAAGATCTCTTTGGCGCGAACGACGGAGTCGAGGGTGCGCAGGCCGGCATAATCGCAGATGATTCGTCCGGCGGGCAGGCCTCGTTCGATGAGAGCCTGTTTCATTTTTTCGGGCTCATTGTAATACTTGCTCGAGTTATCTCCTGAGACGATAATGATATCCAGTTTTCCGGCCTTCCATAGCGTTTCCGCGGCGTCGATGCGGTAGCGGAAGTACAGGTTTTCCAAACCGTTGACGCGATCACTGGTGCCAAACACCAGTCCGACGTGTGTTTTTGGCAGCGCCGCCGCTTCGTCAAACAAGCATCCGCGCGACGCCCAAACCGCAGTGATGTTGGCGTAGATAAGTAAGCCAAGGCCCAGCAAGACAAGCCCGGCGGCGAGGCACCCGAAGCGTTTGAGCCATGGCTGCGGGAGGATTTTTGGCTGGGTCTTCACGGGTTGCGGGTGGTCACCGGAGCGACCGCAGGCCTCGGCCAGGTGAGCAAGTTTTTCAGCGCCCCAACCCATCCAAGGGGGGGGAGCCACTCAGGGGCGAGAACCCGCAGCGGCAGGGCAGTTTCGGCAAAATGAATTTCGCGGTAGCGCCCGAGCAGCTCGCCGTCCACTTCCACTGGCACCTCCACATCCGCCCGCACCACAAAGTCCGCCGTTTGCAGATAGGTGGCGGAGGACACCCGGTCCAGACCGCCAGCGGCCAGTCCACGCAGCAAATCCAGCAGCAGCCGGTATCCCTCCTCCTTGTATACGAGAACGTCGAGCATCGAGTCCTGGTTATCCGCCTTGCGGAAAAACTCGAACGGCCCACCGTAAAGCTTGCCATTGCCCGCCAGCACCGCCACCCCGGTTTCGCGCCGGCCATCGGCACAAATCACTTCCACCTGCGGCGGATGTTCACCGAGCACCCGCGCCGCTGCCAGCAAATATGCGAGCGGCCCCAGAGCCTTTTTAGATGCCCAACTGGTTTCCTCGATGACCTTGGCATCGATGCCGACCCCAGCCATCTGCACAAACGGCACTTGATTGGCCCCGAACAGGTCGATGTGCTTGACGAACCCGCGTTCAATCACCTCGTAGGCCTTGGTCAGACTGTTGCACGGGATACCTAACTCTCGGGCGAACACGTTCATGGTGCCAGTTGGCAGAACTCCCAGGGCCGTATTGGTGCCGGCCAATCCGCGCACCACCGCATTGAGCGTGCCATCGCCGCCAGCGGCAATGACCACCGGTTCGCCAGCCTCGGCGAAGCGGGCCGCCAATAGGCGTGCATCATCCTCGTTGGCGGTGGCAAAAAGTTCCACGCTGGCGGCTTTGCCTTCCAAAAACCGCAGAGCCCACCGTCCACGCTGGCTGCGTGCCTTGGGGTTGAAAATGAGCGGATAGCGTCGCGACGGCGGCATGCCCGACTATGCACTGGTCCCAGCCATTCCGACAATCCGATTTAAACGACAATCTCAGAAGGCTTGGCCAAGGTGAGTTGTGGCGTGCCGCTGAAATCCGGCGGGTTCGATCCGAGGAATTGGCTACGCGGGACGTTGGCAGGTCCCGCCCCACTCTGCAGATCCGTGCAGGATTTCGCTCCACAACAGGTTTTCGGCGGAAAAAACGAAACGGCCTAAGAAAGGCCGTTGTTCTAACACCATCGGCAACCAGTGGCGGTCGTCAGCCCACATGAGTTGATAGGGGATAGCATCCACTGGGGTCCACAGCGGGGTGGCTTCAGCGGTTTCCGTGGGGATACCGGAGAACTCATCGGAGCGGAAGACATGGCAAAGGATGTCCGGGTGATCGGACATGGCAAACCACAGCTCGCCAAGTTTGCGAGGGGCGTGCGGAGTGATGCACAGTTCCTCCTGGGTCTCGCGGATGACGGCTTGCAGGGGCGTCTCACCAGGCTCGATCTTGCCGCCGGGGCCGTTGATTTTACCAGCGCCGAGGCCGCGTTTTTTTTCGATGAGAAGCACCTGCCCGTCGCGCACGACGAACATCAACGTGGCGAGCATGACACCCTGCCAGGATGTCCAATCGATCGGGGAAGCGGTCATGGGATCGTGAATGGCAGCCTTGTGGCTACCTCCCCGATTTCTGCCGCTGACGGGATTCCTCGTCCAGCTTATTCTTCTCATCCTGCTGGCGCTGGTGGGCTTGTTCGGCCGCGTGCTGGCGTTGGGCTTCAGCTTGCTGGGCGCGTTGTTGGGCAGCTTCTTCGGCCTGCCGTTGATGGACTTGCGCTTGCTGACGCTGCAATTGTTCTTGCTGGAGTTGACGCGCCTCTTCGGCGGCGCGCTGGCGTTGGGCTTCAGCTTGCGCCGCCCTTTGCTGGCTGGCGAGGGCTGCGGCTTGGCGCTGGCGGGCATCCTCGGAGATGCGACGAATATTCCCTTCGAATCGCTTTGCGATTTCGCGACGGGCTTCGTGGATTTCCTCGATAATCGGATCACTTCGTTGGGTCATCACCATACTCTTCAAGCATGTCCTTCGGCGTGCAGATCACTGGAAAAGGAAGCCCGAAATCATCCAGGGTACGAAACACACGTGGGAGGATCATGGGATTCGCGATGTGTGAGCAGTTCCACGTCAGTAAATAGTCTACGCGGCTGAAGGCGGCAGAGGCAATGTGAAGGGCATCGACGATCGCGTCCTTCGGTAGTATTGTCCGCGCCATGATTTGGGCTGCGAGTCCGTCGATTTCGCTACTGAGCGAGACCAGTGGGATTCCGGCCAGATACTGGGCTCGCTCCTGTGCTCGGGCTGGGTTGCCCATGTTGGCTTCATCAACCACGTACTGAGACGTCACCAACTGGTATCGCTGGCGACAAAAGTTCCACCAACTTCGGGTAATGCGTTGCCGCTCCACCGACTCTGCCGAGGCGGACGGATTCTCGCGAAGAAAGCTGATGACGGAGGTCTCGATGGAGATGGATTGCATCAGGTTCCTTCGTCGGCGAACGGCTACCTTCAGCAGATCGCAGCTAATCGACTATGAACAACACGCAAGACGTTGCCGCGATTCTGCTGCAAGGCTTTGTTCGGCGTCTTGCTCAGGCCTCATGGCACAGAAACCTTCACGAACTCGCGCGGACGCAGCATAGCGAGTGCCGCGAGTAATGCCGGGAAAGCCGGACGCAAGGCCTCGATGGTGTTTGCAGGGCCGAGAGCCACCACGACTGCAACAGGTAAGCTGCTCAGGTTTTGTTCGTACTCCAATCCGCGATCGTTGGTCACAAGAGCATCGAAGCCCGCGGCGGCAACTGTCGGAGCAACTCGCCGTTCTCCAC
>JBAXCM010000057.1:0-14064 GCA_037141475.1 Verrucomicrobiota bacterium
GGAGGAGGGGGTGGCGGTTTGCGTGGGGGATGAGGACGGTGAAGGAACTGTTAGCCGAGGCGGTCGTTGACGATCGAGTCGGCGATATTGTTGGGGACTTGTTCGAAATGCGAGGGGGTCATCGCGTAGGAGGCGCGGCCCGAGGAGAGGGTGCGCACCGCGGTGGAGTAACCGAACATTTCCTTGAGCGGCACCTTGGCGTGAACGATGGCCAGGCGGCCCTTGGTTTCGGTGTTGCCGATTTGGCCGCGGCGGCGGTTTAGGTCGCCCATCACGTCGCCTTGATAGTCTTCCGGGGTGGAGACTTCGACGGCCATGATCGGCTCCAGCAAGATCGGGCCGGCTTTCTTGAAGCCGTCCTTCATGGCGAAGATGGCCGCCATGGTGAAAGCGTTTTCGTTGGAATCGACGTCGTGGTATGAGCCATCGGTGATTTCCACGGCGACGTCCACAACCGGATAGCCGGCGATGACGCCATTGGTCATGGCTTCGGTCACACCCTTGAACACCGAGTTGATATATTCCTTGGGGATCGAGCCACCGACGGTTTTGTTCTCGATAGTGAGGCCCTTGCCCTTTTCGTTAGGCTTGATCTTGAGCACCACGTGGCCGTATTGGCCGCGGCCGCCGGACTGCTTGACGAGTTTGCCTTCGCCGTCGGCGGGTTTGGTGATGGTTTCGCGGTAGGCGATTTGCGGGGCACCGGTGTTGGCGGCCACTTTGAACTCGCGGCGGATGCGGTCGATGATGATCTCGAGGTGCAGCTCACCCATGCCGGAAATGATCGTTTGGGCGGTGTCCTCGTCGGTCTTGACCATGAAGGTCGGATCTTCTTCGGACAGACGGCCCAGGGCCAGCGCGAGTTTTTCCTGGTCGGCCTTGGTCTTGGGCTCCACCGCCATCGAAATAACCGGATCCGGAAACGTCGGCGGCTCGAGCACCACATCGTGGCCTGGAGTGGTTAGCGTGTCGCCGGTGGTGACGTTTTTCAGACCGACCAAGGCGGCGATATCGCCGGCGTAACAAGCGTCGATGTCCTTGTGTTCGTTAGCCTGGATTTGGATCAGGCGGCCGACGCGTTCGCTGCGGCGGGTGCGCGGGTTATAGACGGTGTCGCCCTTTTTGACCGTGCCGGAATAGACGCGGAAGAACACCAGCTTGCCGACGTATTTGTCAGCCCATAACTTGAAGGCGAGGGCGACGAACTTTTCGTTGTCGGAGGTGAGCACGCCGATGACACTCTCGCGGTTGTCCGGATCCATGCCTTGGGCCGGCGGAATGTCCAGCGGGCTGGGCAGATAGTCCACCACCGCATCGAGCAGGTATTGGACGCCTTTGTTTTTGAAAGCGGAACCGCCGGCGACGGGGACGAGCTTGTTAGCGATGGTGGCGCGGCGGATGCCTTGCTTGAGTTCGGTGGCGGTGATCGGCTGCTCGTGGACGAACTTGTCGGCGATCTCGTCATCGACGTCGGCCACGGCGTGGACCAATTCGTCGTAAGCGCTGGCAGCGATATCGGCGAGTTCGCCATCGAGTTCGGCGACCGAGTAGGTGGAGCCGAGTTTATCGTCGTCGGAGAAATAGACGGCCTTTTGGTTGACCACGTCGATCTGACCGATGAGTAGGTCTTCGGCGCCGATCGGAATGAGGACGCGGACGGCGTTGGCACCGAGTTTTTCCCTCATCTCATGGCAGACGCTCTCGAAATTCGCGCCGGTACGGTCCATCTTATTGACGAAGACAATGCGCGGGACATCGTACTTGGTGGCCTGACGCCAGACGGTTTCGGTTTGGGGCTGGACCCCGGCCACCGCACAGAAGACCACGATCGCTCCATCGAGCACTCGCAGCGAGCGCTCCACCTCGGCGGTGAAGTCCACGTGGCCGGGGGTGTCGATGATATTGATGCGGTGCTTTTGTTCGGGAAACAACTTCACAGATCCCTCCTCGGCTCGCTGCCACCATTCGGTGGTCACCGCAGCGGAGGTAATGGTGATCCCCCGTTCCCGCTCCTGCTCCATCCAATCGGTGGTGGCCGCACCATCGTGCACCTCACCAATTTTGTGAATCATCCCGGTATAGAAAAGGATCCGCTCCGTGAGGGTCGTCTTGCCCGCATCAATGTGCGCAGCGATCCCGATATTCCGGGTGCGCTCAAGCACATGTTGACGGTTTGGACTGTTGGGATTCACGAAGGGTGACCGGGTCTGGGTAGATGGAAAAATTCGCCGTGGCTGCTAGTTACCAGCGGAAATGAGCGAAGGCACGGTTGGCCTGTGCCATCTTGTGCACATCGTCACGTTTGCGCACCGCGCTGCCTTGGTTGTTGGCCGCGTCCTTGATCTCATTGGCCAATGCCACATGCATCGGCGTGCCTTTGCGATTGCGGGCATAATTGACCAGCCAGCGCATCGCCAGCGATTCGGAACGATCGGGGGCAACTTCCAGCGGTACCTGATAAGTGGCACCACCCACGCGGCGGCTCTTCACCTCAACGCGTGGCTTGGAATTTTCAACGGCGCGGGTGACCACTTCAAGTGGATCCACGGTGTCAATCCCTTCATTGGCACGGTCGATGGCGGCATAGACGATCCGTTGCGCCAGCGAGCGCATTCCGGATCGCATCACCTTGCTGATGAGGTGACCGACGAGCGGGCTGTCGTAGCGGGGATCGCGACGGTCGGGCTTGGTAAAGACTCGCTTGCGGCGTGGCATGGCGGTATGAGGTGCGGTTTGGTTGGCGGTGGATTATTTCTTCTTGCCTTTGACCGGCGCGGGGGCCGCTCCTGGCTTGCCCGGCTTCGGACGCTTGGCTCCGTACTTGGAGCGGCTTTGGCGGCGCTTATCGACACCCAGGGTATCGAGCGAGCCGCGGACGATGTGGTAACGGACACCCGGAAGGTCCTTAACGCGGCCGCCGCGGACCAGGACGATGGAGTGTTCCTGCAAATTGTGGCCTTCGCCACCAATGTAGGCGATGACTTCAAATCCGTTGGTTAGACGCACTTTGGCCACCTTGCGAAGCGCCGAGTTGGGCTTCTTAGGGGTACGTGTCATCACTTGGAGACAAACTCCGCGGCGCTGTGGGCAGTTCACAAGTGCGGGTGACTTCGACTTTTCGGCCGGAGTGAGGCGTCCCTTGCGAACGAGCTGATTGATGGTCGGCATGATTTCCTGCGTGGTTCTGATTTTCCCGTGGGGACAAACCGGTGCGCCAGCGAGATTCCTCGCAGGAGCCTTTTTTCCGGTGCTGCACCCGATAAATTTTCCCTGATGTGGCAAACCGCGCCGTTGCTTGCGGCGGCGAGTTGCGATGTGGGGCGGCGAACTTAGGGACCCCGGCGACCCTTGCAAGCCCTAATTTCATTTTTTTTGATTTTTTTTATTCAAGCCGCTGATTTTTCTGAAAAACCGAGAGGCGGGTATCTTCGAGGAACTGGCGACTGTGCTCGGTGAGTCTTGCGATACTGTCATGCAGCGGACAAGGGGCTTGATTGCCACACCATTCCGGGCCGAAGGGACAGCGCGAACTGCTGTCCACCTGCTCAAACAACACCACGATATCGATGAGCCGGATCTGAGCGGCGTCCATGGCAAGCGTGTAACCGCCCCCAGGCCCGGGTTGCCCGCTGAGGTACCCGGCACTGGCGAGTTGGGTCATGAGTTTAGCGGTGAACGCCGGCGAAATGTCCCTCGCTTTAGCGATAAGTGCCGAGCCCACACGCTGCGGTGCCGCTGCGGCGACGTAACTCATGACCGCGATGGCGTTGCTGGCGGTTTTTCCGTAGATGGACATGGCTGTTTGTTCGTTGGACCTGCAGGAATCTCTCTGGCGCGACCCGCGCGAGACACCTCACGTCGTGCAGGGGATATCGCTGATTTCACTTCAATGAACAAGGAAACAATGCGGAGCTGATACCCCATTTCTAATTTGCTTGATGCCCGTGGGACGGAAACAAATCCCTGGTGAATCCCTGCTTGATTTTTTACGGGTAGGCCTGATTCTTCCGGCCTTTATGCCGGATCCACTCCAGCCCACTGATGCCCAAGCCCGGCACGCGTTCAACTCGGCACTTCAATCCCAGCACAGCCTCGAGGCGCGCAGAGACTTCGCCAAGGCGTGGCTGGCCGCCGAGGAACAACGCATTGAACAGCGCCATCAGCACGGTGGCGGCGGTCTGGAAATCGTCCGGGCCCGGGCCGCTGCGTTCGACGCCGTGCTCGGGGCGTTTTTTGCCAACACCCTCGCGTCTCAGGATCGCAAGCTTCCGGCGATGGCGCTGGTGGCGATTGGCGGTTACGGACGCGCCGCGCTGAGCCCGCGCTCGAGCCTCCGTTGCATGGTTTTGCTGGGGGTGGCGCGGGAAAAGCAATCGTCCGTCCAGCGTGCCGCTATCCAAGAGTTCGTTGAGACTCTTGGCGGGTTGGGCGTGAAAACCAGCCATCTGTGGGGTTCCATCGGCGAGTGCCTAGCCCTTGCCACAGCGGATTCCCACCTCAAAACCTCGTTTATCGATGCCCGCTTGATCGGTGGCGACGCCGATTTGTTCCACCGCTTTGAGAAGAATTTCAACCGCGAGTGCCTAACAAAGGGTCAGACAAAATTATGTGAATTCTTGCGTCAGGAGATGCGCGGCCGCCATCAGAAGCACTTCGGCACGGTGTTCTTGCAGGAACCCAACGTGAAGGAAAGTTGCGGGGGGCTCGACGATTATCACAACCTTCTTTGGGTCTGCCGTGCCAAGCGCGCCACCCCGGATCTCGCAAGCCTCGTTGCCGATGCCAGCCTCACTGTCAGTGCCCGCTGTGAAATCGACGCAGCGGTGGATTTTCTCCACCGCGTCCGCAACGAACTCCACTACCATACCGAAGCCCCCACCGACCAACTCACCCTCAGACTCCAAGGCGTGGTGTCCACCGCCTTCGAATACCCCCAACGCGACATCCTGCGCCGCACCGAGGCGTTTATGCGCGACTACTACCGCCACACCCTCAATCTCCACCAGCACACCACCTCACTCATGGAGGCGTTCCAGATCGAACAGGAAGATCGCCCGGATGGTGGACTGCGCTCATTCCTAACATTCCGGCGCAAGCCACAGGAGGACTTCGACGGGTTTGTCGCCCGCGAAGGTCGCATCTATCCAGCCCATCCTGCCATCTTCAAGGACGATCCCTCCCGCCTCATGCGGCTCTTCCAGCATTGCCAATTGCGTCATCTTCGGCTCAGCCCCCAGATCCGCCAGCTCGTCCAAGACCACTGGGGCGACATCGACCGCAACTTCCGTTGCTCCAAGGCGATCCGCGAGACATTCCAGGCCATTCTTGAACGCAAGGGCGAGGTGGCGAGTTGCTTGCGGGAAATGCATCGCGTCGGGTTTCTCGGGCGCTATTTACCGGAGTTCGGTGCGCTCGATTGCCTCGTCCAGCACGAGTTTTTTCACCGCTACACCGCCGATGAGCACACGCTGCGTTGCGCTGACCAACTCGACCAACTCGTGGCAGAGTCCGTTCCCAAGCGGGAAATCTACCGGCGCCTGTTTCATGAAGTCGCTGACCCTTACGCCCTCTATCTGGCGGTGATTTTGCATGATTCGGGCCGCGCGGAAAACGTCCGTGAGCACATCGACGGCTCGGCGATGCTCGCCTCACGCCTCTGCAACCGCCTGCAGATCCGGGGTCCTCGCCGCTCGCTGATCATGTTTTTGGTGGACAATCACCTGACGTTTTGGCGCACCGCCACGGCGCGCAATTTGGAGGACATGGAAGTCATTGCTGAGTTTGCGTCCATCGTCAAATCGCGCAGCTATCTGGACGCGCTTTTTCTATTCACTTTTGCCGATTCCAACGGCACCTCGCCGGAATCCTGGACCAGCTGGAAAGAGAGCCTCATGCTCCAGCTCTATACCTCCACCCGTCGCTTCCTTGATGGCGGCGGGCGCGCCGAGTATTCGCGCCAACTGGATGCCGACCGCCTCACCTTGCGCGACGAAGTGCTGCACTTGATGCGCGCCGATTACCACCCGGATGTCCATCAACACTTCGAACGCATGCCTGCCACCGCCTTCGCCTTCCGTCAAGCCAGTGATGTGCTCACCCAAGTGCGCAGCGTCCGGCATTTCTTGCAACGCGAGAACGATTCTTCGGTACCCTTTGCCCACTGCATCAAGTGGATCGACCACGCCGAAAAAGGCTACAGCGAATTGGTGTTAGCCACCCGCGACCAGCCACTGCTTTTGGAAAAGCTATGCTGCGCCCTTGCCGCTTGCCATCTCAATATCCTCGCGGCCGATTTCTTTACCCGCAGCGATGGCATCGTTGTGGATATCTTCCACGTTTGCACCACCGACTTCGAGCCCGTCGCCGATGCCACCCTCCGAAAAGTGTTCCTCGATGACTTCCACTCCCTGCTGCAAGCGGAAAAATATGAGCCGGATCGCTATCTGAGCCGCGGAGCCGGGCCCCTCAAACCCCGCTCTGCCTCGGACATCGCCGTTCCCGTCCAAGCCTTCGTCAGCAATAACCTCCACCCGACTTGTACCACCGTGGAAATCCAGGCACTCGACCGCATCGGCTTGCTCCACGACCTGTTCCTTACCATCAACCAGCATGGCCTCAATACCGCCCACGCCCGCATCTGCACCGAAAAAGGCGTGGCTATGGACACCCTCTACATCACCACCAGCCAAGGCGAGCAAGTCACCGATGCCCCTACCCTCGCCAGCCTCGAGCGGCGCCTCTCCAGCTTGATCGACTGCCCGGCCCCCACCGAATCCTGACCGATTCCCGCCGAGGATTTTTAGAAATTTCCATTTTCTAAAAAAACTTGTGCTTTTCGCTTGGCAAGCCAGCGATCTTCTTCCAACTTGCGGGTCGACCCCGCTTCCGGGCTCACTGAAACGACGCACCATCATGGCTGTAGCTATCCGACTCAACCGCAAAGGGACCAAAGACCGCCCTTATTATAAAATCGTGGCTGTGGACAGCCGCAAGCGCCGTGACGGCGTTTACATCGAGCAACTGGGGACCTACGACCCACTCGTCGAAGGCACCAATTTCAGTATTGATCTGGAAAAGGCCGACAAGTGGCTGTCGGTGGGTGCCAAGGCATCAGAAACTGTGGCCAGCATCATCCGCAAGGCTCGCACGGCTGCCAGCAAGAGCTGAAGCCTCGTGCTCCGACGCTGTTTTTCACGACCGCGCTCCTCCGGGAGGCGGTCGTTTTCTTGCGTCATATCTCAGGGTTCGACTCAAGAGCGCCGCTGGGTCGGACAAGATCAATTCCGGTGCCGAAACCCGATCTTTGGAGGAACTTTCGGCCGAAAATACCCGAAAAACCTGATAGAAAAACACAATGATATGAACACCGAGCCCTGCGTCATAGAAATCGATTTCGGAAAGACCAACGTCCGCTTTGCCATCGCCAGTGAGCATCCTGAACTCAAGTGTTTCACAAAGCGGCCTTACCGGCAGGATTCGTCGAAGGAAACCCATCGCCAGATTTTCGGGGGCATTGATGCGACGCTCGAGGAAGCTGGGTTTGAGCGCAACTCCGGGCTCGGCATCGATGTGCCGACGGTCGTCAACCGCAAGACTGGTGCCATCCTCTGCGGACCCAATTGGGAATTTATGGCGGGGGCCTCCTTAACAAAACCGATCGCCCAGCGCTACGGGGTGACTGTGGTGGCCGACGTCCATCCGGTCATCCTGACGGTGGCTGCCGCCGTCATGGCTTATGCTTGCACCTTGGTCCGACGCGAGAACCACGAGGTCATGAAACGCTTAACGAAAGCCATTGTTATTGTCGCCATGGGATTGCTGGCTTGCCTGCCGGTGGTGGATGGGGAGGAAGTTGCTCAGTGGGATGTTTTTGAAACCACGTTTGAGACGGCCAAGGAGTATGGCAATCCATTTGTTGAGATCGAGGTTGATGGCATCTTCAGGCAAGGCGAAAAGCAATGGAATGTTCCGGCGTTCTGGACTGGCGGCAGCAAGTGGAAGCTGCGTTTTGCGCCACCAGCACTGGGTGAGTACACCTATCATGTGGAGTGCACGGACAAGTCGAATGCGGAGCTGAATGGCAAGGATCGCAGCCTTCATGTTAGTGCATACCACGGGGATAATCCCTTGCTGAAGCACGGTTTTGTGAAGATAACCGCAGGCAAAGGGTATTTCGAGCATGCCGACGGCACGCCGTTCTTGTGGCTGGGAGACACCTGGTGGAAATGCCTGTGCAAGCGCCTGACCTGGGAAGGCTTTCAGGAGCTAACAGCCGACCGCAAGGCCAAGGGCTTCAACGTGGTGCAAATCATCTGCGGACCTTATCCAGACGAAAATTTTTTCCAGCCGAGCTTGGAGAATGAAGGCGGGCAGCCTTATCTGGCGAAGGATATGAGTGCGCTCAATCCGAAATATTTTGAGTTTGCGGACAGGCGCTTCAAGCATCTGGTGGACGCTGGCATGGTGCCGGCAATTGTCGGCGCTTGGGGGCGGGGTGACTGCAACAGCATGGATGCTTTCGGGCCTGCCAATATCAAACGGCACTGGCGATATGTGATTGCCCGCTATGGGGCCTACCCGGTGACATGGATCCTCGCGGGCGAAATCGCCGATGAAACGAAGTGGGGGCAGGGGCCGTGGGCCGAAATCGCCAGATATGTTCGAGAGATCGACCCATACAAGCATCCGCTTACCTGCCACACCGGGAATGGTCGCCGTGGTGCCGCGGGTGATATATGCTTGATCGACTATGACATGGTCGGCGGCAATCACGATGAGCAAAAAGCCATTGCCGAAGAGACGCTTGCCATTGTCACGTCAGCCTGCGCGAAGAAGCCCGCCATGCCGGTGTTGGTCGGGGAGACGTGTTATGAGGGGCACATGCAGCAGGGGTTTGGGACGATCCAGCGGCATGTGTTCTGGCGGAACCTGCTGAGCGGTGCGGCGGGCCACACCTATGGCTCGGCAGGTGTCTGGCACGCGGGGGTGGATGGCGATCATGGGAATTGGGGCGCGTGGGATCGTCAACCCTATGACTGGACGACCTGGAAGGAAGGGATGAACTATCCCGGCTCCACGCAATTGGGGATCGGGAAGAAACTGCTCGAGCAATACCCGTGGCACCGTTTCGAGGCGCATCCCGAATGGGCACCAGCCTGTTTTGCCGCCGGGATCCCTGGCGGAATCCGCATCATCTACCGTCCGAAAAAGGGGATCTACGATTGGAGTGGCTTCACCGTCAACGACCTCGTGCCCGGGATGCCCTATACCGCCTTCTATTTCGACCCGGCCACCGGGCGGCGCTTTGATCAGGGGGTTGTGACCACTCCATCCGGTTCATGGAATACGCCAAATGTGCCATCACCTCAGGATTGGGTGCTGGTTATGCAGGCAGAGAATCCCGGCGCGCCGGTGATTTATCCGGTTGCCAAGGCCGGTCAGGCATACTCCGGCCGCTTGCTGCCGAAGGGGGCCACCTTCGCCCGGCACTCGGGGCCAGAGTGGCTCACGATTCATGCCGACGGCAGCGTTGCAGGCACGCCCGGTGAGGGCGACGCCGGGGTCAATTCGTGGATTGTTTCGGTGACTAAGGGCGGTAGTCCACCTGCCTTCATCCAGCTCCAGATCACAGTGACCGGCTCGACCGGCATCCTCTTCGCCGAGAATTTCAAACACTACAGCGGAATCCGGAACGGCACGCAATTCCAGAGCGGGCTCAACGTCGCCTGCAATGGCAACGTGGCCGGTTGGACCCGTACCGGCACCAACGCCATGCATGCGGTGGACCGCGCCACTCCCGCTGGCGAGTCGAACCCGCCGGACTGGGCCATCATGATCTGGCAGGACAATTGGATCACGTCCCGTGCCTTCGCCGCCAATGCCGCTGGGCATGCCTACCGCGTCAACTTTGAGGCCAGCGCAGCAGTCTATGCGGGCACGAATCCGGACCAAGCGACCCAGGTCGGCGACGCCCTGCTCATCGAGGTGCTGCGCGCCGACAACAGCGTGCTGGCCAAACATACCCAGGCACCCGGAGCGTGGACCGGCAAGATGGCCTTCACCGCAGCAAGTTTCTCCTACACCGGCGACGGCTCGGGCAACGTCCGACTTCGCATCGGACCGGCCGGTCCCCTGACCAGCGGACGCTTCCAAGGGGCGATCGATAATCTCATCGTGAAAGATGCGGCTGGGTTGAAGTAGCGGAAAATGCATCTCATCCGTATCGAGCATGCTGCCTGCATGGCCTTATTTCATGACTCCGCCGCGCCGCCACCAGGAGGCTGCCACACCTAGCAGAATCCCCACGGCAAAGCCGCATACATGACCGGTGACGTCGGTGCGCGGATCAGATCCCACACCCAACCACGACAGCAGCACCAGCCCGCCGCCCAGAGGCATCAGATAGCGGAAACTCTTGGGGCCGGGGCGGTCGTGAGAGATTTGATGGATTGCCACACCTGTTAGAATTCCCAGAGCCCCGAACACTGCGGTGGAGGCACCCAACGACGCGAAGGTGGTATCGAGACGGGAGGCTGCGTTGAGAGCATTACCGAGGGTGCCGGCGGCGAGGATGAGCGCCCAGCCCAGCCAAGGACCTAGCGAGCGGCACACCCATGAGCCAAACAACACCCCGCTGGCAACGTTGCTAAGGAGGTGCATGCGATCGGCATGCAAAAACAACGCCGTGAACGGCCGCCACCACTCGCCATCCTCAAAGAGCCCCCGCGCGGACGACAGGCCCCGGGCAACCATCGCCGGATTTTCCCCCTGCAGCCAGAACACCGCGCACAGGCACAACACCCATAGCGCCGTCGGCAGCCCGCCTGCGTCATATTCCACCGTTGCTGGCACCACCTGCGGCGGCAGCACCTGCTGCTGCTCCTGCTCGTACATCGCCAACTCGTTGCGAATGCGCTCGAGTTCGGCGGGCTCTGCTAACAACACGTAGCCATCACCGGCCGGATCTTTGTCAATTTGGCAGGCCAAGCCCATAGCCAAGACCACCAGTGCCCGCTCAAACGCCGGGGCCATGTCGGTATAGCACCCGACTTGGATGAGATCGGGCGGTTCCGCCGGGCTCGGTATTTCTGATAGATCGATCACGGCGCGAGGATGAGAGAAGCAAGCCACCCGGCAAGGTAATTTCTTAAGTCTGCTCAGCCAAAACGCAACCCACCACTGAGCTATTCCCATTCAATGCTCGCTGGCGGCTTGGTGGACACATCATAAAGCACACGGTTGATGCCCTTGACCTCATTGAGAATGCGGTGGCTGGTTTCCCGCAAAATCGAGTAGGGAAGTTCAACCCAATCGGCAGTCATGGCATCTTCCGAGATAACGGCGCGCAGGGAAACCGCCCATTCGTATGAGCGTTCGTCACCCTTGACGCCGACGGTTTTGACCGGAATGAGAGCGGCGTATGCCTGCCAAACTTTGTCATACCAGCCGTGCACCTTGAGGCGCGATATGAAGATAGCGTCACATTCCCGGATGATGCGCAACTTGTCCTCACGCACTTCACCGGGGCATCGCACCGCCAGCCCGGGGCCTGGGAACGGATGGCGTTGGAGGATGTCGTGGGGAATACCGAGCGAGGCACCGAGCGCCCGCACCTCATCCTTGAACAACTCGGCAAGCGGCTCCAACACCTTGCCCTGCGCCTGCAATTCCAAGATGCGGTCCACCCGGTTGTGATGAGTCTTGATCTTGGAGGCTTTGGATTTGGCGTTGGACGCACTTTCGATCACGTCCGGATAGAGTGTGCCTTGGGCCAACATCTCGGCATCGCCCACCGAATCCCAAAATACATCAATGAACAGGTTGCCGATGATGACGCGCTTTTTCTCGGGATCTTCCACCCCGGCCAAGGCCGTTAGAAAGCGTTCCGCGCAATCGACTGTTTCGATAGGCACGCCCATGCGGTGGAAGTTGCTGCGAACTTCCTCGCCCTCATCTTTGCGCATCAAACCGTGATCGACGAAGATGGCGCGGACGTTGGCACCGGCCTCATGCAACAACACGGCGAGCACCGTGCTATCCACCCCACCGGAAACGCCGCACACAATCTGTTTGCCCGCGACCTTTTGCCGGATCCCCTCAATGATCTCTCGCTTGAAGTCGTCTATCCGGAAAGGCAGCAGGTCCTTCGCATGCAAAAGGAAATTGTGCAGGATGCGCAAGCCCTCGTGGCTGTGGGTGACCTCCGGGTGAAATTGGATCCCGAAAAACCGATCATTCCATTGCAATGAAACGGGAGTTCCGTGCTGGTTGGTGGCAATGACTTTCGCCCCCTCAGGAATCACTTTGACGGTATCCGAGTGGCTCATCCAAACTTGCGAGGAAGGGGAAATGCCCTCGTACAAACCACTGCACTCGCCCGGAAACAAGTCGGCCGGACCGTACTCGCGACGGTTGCTCGCCACCACCGTGCCACCAAATTTGATGTTGAGCAGCTGCATCCCATAACAAACACCAAGCACCGGCACCCCAAAGCCCTGCAGCGCCCCAAAGTCCAGATCCGGCGCATCTTCCTCACTGGTGCTGCGCGGCCCTCCGGAAAGTATAATCGCAGCGGGATAACCGATGTTAGGAAAATCCTCGATCGCATAAAGCTTGGCAAAAAATCCCAACTCGCGGACGCGCCGCACAATGAGCTGGGTGTATTGCGAGCCGAAGTCGAGGACGGCAACGTGGTGGTGGTCGTGCATCATGAGAAAAATTAGGGCTTAGCTGATCGGCTGATAATTGGTGGGCTCCTCGGTCATGACCACATCGTGGACATGACTTTCGCGCAAGCCACCGGCGGTGATGCGCACATAAGTGGCCCGCTCGCGCAATTCGGTGAGAGTGGCAGCACCGAGATATCCCATGCCGGACTTCAGTCCACCCATGAGTTGGAAAATCACATCAGAGAGCGGGCCTTTGTAAGCCACCCGGCCTTCGACTCCCTCGGCGACGAGTTTGCCCGAACTATTTTGGCCATAACGGTCACCAGCACCTTTTTTCATGGCACCGATGGAGCCCATCCCACGGTACGCCTTGAAGCGCCGCCCCTGGGATTGGACCATCTGGCCGGGGCTTTCGCGGGTGCCTGCCAGCAGCGAGCCTAACATCACCAAATCGGCCCCCGCAGCCAGCGCC
Organism: Verrucomicrobiota bacterium; assembly: GCA_037141475.1. Taxonomy (GTDB): domain Bacteria; phylum Verrucomicrobiota; class Verrucomicrobiia; order Verrucomicrobiales; family Akkermansiaceae; genus Luteolibacter. The sequence continues at coordinate 13,141 of JBAXCM010000057.1, forward strand.
TTGACGATATCTCCGGAGTAGCGAATGCCACCATCGGCAATCACTTTCACCCCGTGCTCGCGACAGTAGCCCGCCACATTCTGAATCGCCGTGAATTGCGGCATGCCCACCCCGGCAATGATGCGCGTGGTGCAAATCGAGCCGGGGCCAACCCCCACCTTCACGGCACTCGCTCCGGCCGCAACCAAATCCCGCGCACCCTGCTCGGTGACCACATTGCCGGCCACCACCGGCCGCTCCGAGAGACCGCGGAGTTGCTCCACCACCGCCATCACGTGACGCGTGTGGCCGGTGGCCGCATCAATGAACAAGGCATCCGCCCCAGCATCTAGCAATGCCCGGCCGCGCTCAATGCAATCCGGCCCCACCCCGACAGCCGCGCCACAGCGGAGTTGGCCGTTTTCGTCCTTGGCCGCATTGGTGAACGTGATGCGCTTCTCAATATCCGCTCCGGTGATGAGCCCAACCAAGTGCCCAGCCGCATCCACCAATGGCAGCTTTTCAATACGATTTTGATAGAGAATGCGCCTCGCCTCTTCCAGACTGGTGTGCGGCGGCGCGGTGATCAGCCTGGCTCGCGGCGTCATCACTTCGGCAACGGAGGCGTCCTGGCGGTCCAAGTAGCGCACGTCGCGGCCAGTGACCATGCCTTCCAGCAGGCCGTCGGCAGCCACCACAGGGAAGCCCGAGAACCCATTGCTGGCCATCAGGGCGTGGATGTGGGCCACGCTGTGTTCCTTGCGCACCGTCAGTGGCTTTTGGATAACCGCGTTTTCCGAGCGCTTGACCTTGGACACCATGGCTGCCTGCTCATCGATGGAACAGGCGCGATGAATGACGCCCATTCCGCCTTCCCGGGCCAAGGCGACCGCCAAATCGTGCTCCGAAACCGTGTCCATCGCGGCGGAAACCACTGGTATATGC
>JBAXCM010000058.1:0-14063 GCA_037141475.1 Verrucomicrobiota bacterium
TGGCAAAAGAGCACGGCACCCATCACCCGCCAACAGGTTTTCCATTCGATTGAATCTTTCATGGTAATGTGTTTTATTGATGGGACAAGGGGTTCCGAGGGCAAGGCGCACTCCATGGGAGGCTAAGGGGGTAATGAACGAAGAGGAGCGATCGGTCAGACGACTTGTGAAACACAAAAGACCGCTTCAGGAATGATCCAGGAGCGGCCTTGAGCGAAGCATGTATCGGTTGGAATCAAGCGCGCCGACGGCGGGCGGCTAAGCCGAGGCCGGTCAAGCAGAGAAGCAAGGAGGTGGAGGACTCTGGTACCAAGGTGAGGTTGGTGATCATCAAGGCATTGGGTCCCGCATTACCCGCGGTGGCGGGCGTCCAAAGAAGGTGAAAATTATCGATGATCGTGCTGGAAGGAAGAGTCGTGACACCGCCTAGACTGAGGTTACTGATGGCTAAATTAAAATGCCCCGGGGTGAAACTGAGGTTGAAGGAGGTGGGTGTATCGGGGAGCACGCCTGCTGTATTGTAGGAACGTGGAGTGCCGCTACCCACGGTGTAAGAGATTGCCCACGCGGGACCGCCAAATGTCGGGCTGGAGGGAGTGGTATCTGTGCTCGGAGTGAAGAACACCGAAAAAACATTGGCTGCACCACTGGTGAGCGAAATGCCGAAGGTATCTTGAAGTGGTGCCGGACTGCGATCGAAGCTCGTGCTCATGATGAAATTGAATGAGGCTGAGGTACCGCCGTTCCCAGCGTTCACGATCGGCTCGCCGTAGGCATGAGAAAGATCGACGGTGGCGGTAGCTGGCTCATAACCCGGTCCCCCATAACCGATACCGCCATAGTTGGTGGGATCATTCGTTATCAACGGGCCAACGGTTGACAAATTGGGATCATCATTGATGACCCAACCGTCTTGTCCGGCGACATTGTCACCATTGTTCAGATTGCTGAAGGAGGTTGAGTAGACGGCCGAGTGGGCATTTACGCACAGTCCAGCGACGGCCAAGAATAGAAAGGCTTTTAACTTCATGTAGGGGAGGGATTGGAAGGAACGAAAAAGACGAGTAGTCAACTCACGGACTGCTGACCAAGTCCTTGGGAGTACCACCGGAGCCCCCGGTGACGACCCGTCCAGCATGAGCGGGAGTGACGATACCCATGAAGAAACCCACTAAACTGAGAGTGATGACGACTTTTCGGAGGACAGTTTTCATACGCGCCGAAGAAGCCAGAAATATGCGGATGTGTCAAACCAAAATCGGCAATTTTATTTTTTTATTTTTTGAGATGGGGAATCGATTGAGGTTGAATACCTTGGGATGGGGGGATTGGGGATGGCGATTGGAGGAAAGATGCAGGGTGAAATTACGTGTATTGCCGGGTCGGAACCTGCGGAAAATACTTAAAATGCCGCCTGAGCGCCGAACTCCGGGTCAAGGATGGAGAGGAGAAGAGGACATCGGCGTGAGCTCAGTCGAACGTTTGATGATTGCCGACGGATGAACAGTGAGTTGTAATGTGAGCGTGGACACGAGATTCTGGGACGGACCAAGCTCACATCAAAGATCGTTCGACTGAGCTCACGCCGAGATCCAAAATCAATAAGGGTCAAGAGCCAATCTATCCGGCTCTGGAAAGCTTGACTTCTTCTCAGCACCCAAACCCAGCGCTGGCTTACCGTGTGGAAAATTGACGAACTTGGGCTGCAAAGCCGTTTCACGCCGCGCTTGGGCTCGGCGTTCCAGGGGCATGTTCTTGGGGCGGAGCTTGACGGTCAGGGGGAGGCAGTGCAGACTGATTGCATGCCAAAGGTCCCCCCACTAGTTCTAGCCCTCACGTTGGTCGTGACGGCGGTATTTCTGTCGCTTCGCAACAAGCCAGTCGCCCCCGCAGCGCCGGTGCCGGTTGCGGCGGCGACCACTCCGGCTGCTGTGGCGGAGCCGACGATACCTGACGTGGCAGCAGTGCTGCCCGGGGCGACCGGCAAAAGCAAAGTGGTGGCGAGCGAAAGTGCGGCAAGCAAGGTGGCGGCGAGCAAGGTGGTTGCACGGCGGTGGCCGCAAGCGACCGGAGACATCGCGGCGGACAAGGGAGCGACGTTTGGGAGCTTGGACAATGGGATGCGCTACGTGATCTATCCAAACAGTGAGCCGCCGAAGCGGGTGTCTCTGCGGCTGCACATTGCGGCCGGTTCACTGATGGAGGCGGACGCTCAACGAGGGTTGGCGCATTTCCTTGAACACATGGTTTTCAACGGCAGCAAGCATTACACGGGCAAGGAGTTGGTGCCGGAAATGCAGCGTCGCGGGATTGGCTTTGGTGCCCACGTCAATGCCTTCACATCATTTGATGAGACGGTGTACATGCTTGATTTGCCCGACCTCGCGGAGGACACGCTGAAACTTGGTTTCACGGTGATGCGCGACTTCGGGGATGGGGCGTTGCTGCAAGCGGCGGAAATCGACCGTGAGCGCGGTGTGATTCTGTCGGAGAAGATCAGCCGCGACACGGTGAACGAACGGCTGATGGAGCAACAATTCAACGCGTTGCTGCCGGGATCGTTGGTGGCCAAGCGCTTTCCGATCGGGCTGGAGGAGGTGATCAAGACGGCCCCGCGTGAGCGATTTGCGGATTTTTACAGCCGCTACTACACGCCGTCGCGGATGACGTTCATTGTCGTCGGGGACGTGAATCCGGTGGCCATGAGCAAGCAGATTGAAGGGGCGTTCAGCTCGATGGTGAATCCGGCGGAGGCAGGCGGGGAGCCGGATCTTGGGCCGATTCAAGCGCCTGAAGGGCTAGTGACAGAAGTATTTGCGGACAAGGAGGTGAGTGGGACGAATCTTTCGCTGACGCTGGTGAGGCCGTATCATAAGAAGGCGGATTCGGTGGCCTCGCGCAACGAAGATCTTCCGCTGGACATTGCCAACGCGATGCTGAGCCGGCGATTTGAACGGTTGGCGCAGAAGGAGAATTCGCCGATAGCCGGGGGCAGCGCGGCGAACGAGGAGGCTTTCAAATATGCTGAGATTGGCACGGTAGGAGTGGTGGCGGCGGATGACCGCTGGCAAGAGGCGGTGCCGGTGCTTGAGCAGGAGTTCCGGCGGGCGTTGGAACACGGGTTTACGGCGGCGGAACTAACCGAAGCCAAAGCCAATATTCTCAATGCCTACGAGCAAGCGGTCAAACAGCAACCGACCCGCAAGTCCGAGGGGATCGCCATGGCCCTGGTTAAATCGATCAATAACAACGAGGTGTTCTCGACCCCGCAAACCAACCTTGAGATTGTGCGGAAGGGGCTGGACGGGATCGATGCGGCCAAATGCCATGCCGCCCTGCGCAAGTTCTGGGAAGCCCCGGGCATGCACTTGATTCTAACCAACAAGGACAAGCCGGACAACGCCGAAAAGAACCTTGCCGCGCTCTATCAGGAGTCCACAGGCGTGCCGGTGCTTGCGCCGACGGCCGGCACCAGCCAGAAGTTTGCCTACACGAGCTTTGGCAAGCCCGGGAGCGTCAGTAGCCGCAAGGAAGTGGCGGATTTGGGGATCACCCAACTGGTGTTATCGAACAACATCCGGGTCAACCTCAAGCCCACCGATTTTGAAAAAGGCCGCATCCTGATGCTGGCTCGGATTGGATCGGGGCAGCTGAGTGAGCCGGCAGGCAAGCCGATGCTGGAGGCGTTTGCCACGGCGGTATTTGAGGGCGGCGGGCTGGGCAAGCACTCGGTGGATGATCTGCAACAAATCCTCGCCGGCAGGAACGTCGGGGCCACCCTCGGCATCGGTGAAGACGCGTTCACCCTCGGAGGCAGCACGACCCCGGCGGATTTCGGCCTGCAGGTGCGGTTGATGTGCGCCTGTCTAACCGATCCGGGTTATCGCAAGGAAGGGCTGTGGCAGTTTCAGAAGGCGATCCCGACGATCTATCAACAACTGAATCACACACCGGCCGGGCCTGGGCAACAATTGCAGGGCTGGCTGCACGGCGGGGATTCGCGCTACATGCCAGCGCCGATGGAGCGGCTAGCGGCCTACACGCTGGACGATGCGAAGAAGTGGCTGACGCCTGAGCTAACCAAGGGGTATCTGGAATTATCGATTGTTGGGGATTTTCAAGTTGAGGAGGTTTTGCCTGAGCTGCTGGGGACGTTTGGGGCGTTGGCCAAGCGTGATCGGACGAAGCCGGAGCTGGCGGAGGCGCGGCGACTGGTATTTCCGAATGCGCCTGCGGAAAAGTCCTTCACCTACGAATCGAAGATTCCGCAGGCGGTGGCGACGGCGATTTGGAAAACGAAGGGGCTGCGCAACAACCAAAAAGACTTTCGACGCTTCAATATTCTGGCCGGGATTTATCAGGAACGGCTGCGCGTCGAAATCCGCCAGAAACTAGGCGCATCCTACAGTCCGGACGCCATCGCAGCGGGCTCCGAAGCGCTCGACGACTTTGGCTATATCCTCGGCCGCAGCGTCGGCAAGGCCCCCGATGTGCCGCTGCTGTTGCGGACGATGCGCGATCTCGCCGACGAACTGGCGACCAAAGGAGCGACGGCCGACGAGCTTGACCGCGCCCTCAAGCCGACACTGAGCATGCTCAAACAATCTCTGCGCGACAACAAATACTGGCTCAACACGGCCCTGAGCCAATGCCAGATTGACCCGAAACGGCTTGATCTGGTGCGCGAACGCGATGCCGACTACGCGTCGATCACGGTGAAGGAAATCAACGCGCTGGCGAAGAAGTATCTAGGCGGGGAAAACGCGCTGCTGATTGGGATCAAGCCGAAGGAGTGAGAGGATTTTCGCTGGGGTTTGGATTTTGAGTCTGAAGGGGGGGCTTGACGACTGGCTGGATGCCCGGCTCCGTGAAGGGGATAAGATGTCGGCAGGGAACTCAAGGAGTGGCGGCGTCCTCGCCGCCATGACCCCGTGTGCGGAGCAATTCGAGCCGTGTGGCGGCCGCCATTTGGGTGCCTCATGGGCAAAATTTGGCCAAGATGTGGGCGGGGACGCCCACTTTCCTTGACGGGTAAATGTGGGCAAGTGCCGATCCTATCAGGTTGTGGTCCGTTGGGGTTGGCGGATTGAGGGCGTCACACGAAGGGCAAATGGGGATGAATGTCACCATCCAGAGGCGAACTCTCACCGGCCAAATGCCGCAACAGCGCCGCAAAACCAATCATCGCAGCGTTGTCGGTACACAAGGAAGGCGTGGCCAGTACCAACTCCAGACCAGCCCGTCCGCAGGCCTGGGTAAAGGCCTCGCGCAGGGCCTGATTGAGACTGACCCCGCCAGAGAGAGCAACTTTTCGGCGGCCGCAGTGGTGAGCGGCGGCGAGGGATTTTCCGACAAGAATATCAATGACCGCCTGTTGGAAGGACGCCGCCACATCGGCGGGACAGGCACTGCCAGCCTCCCTCTGCAACGTGTAGAGCACCGCAGTTTTCAATCCGGAAAACGAAAAATCCAGATGGCCGTCATGCAGCATCGAGCGAGGAAACGCGTACGCTGTAGGGTTTCCGTCGAGAGCGAGGATCTCGATCTCGGGCCCTCCGGGATAGGGGAGGTTTAACATTTTTCCAACTTTATCGAAAGCCTCGCCGACAGCGTCGTCGCGGGTACCGCCTAGTTTGATGTAGCGGCCTGCGCCGGCCACGTCCAACAGCAACGTGTGGCCGCCAGACACGATCAAGGCCAGATGGGGCGGTACCTGCGTTTCTCCGACAAACGGCGACAACAGGTGACCTTCCAGGTGGTTGATGGCCAAAAATGGCCGCTGAGACGCGCAGGCCAGCGCCTTGGCAGCGGTGCTACCGATGAGGAGCGACGACGCCAAGCCAGGACCGGTGGTGGCCGCGAATGCATCGATATCCCGAACCTTCACGGCAGCCTGCCGCAGGGATTGCTCGACGAGGGCATGCAAGTGGAGCGAATGGTTGCGCGAGGCGAGTTCTGGCACGACGCCGCCGAATTGCCGGTGGAGCTCGATTTGTGAGGCAACCACGGAGGCTAGGACCGACGCGGCACGGCCGGGCTCGCCACGCAGGAGCGCGACGGCAGTTTCGTCACAGGAGGATTCGATTGCCAATATCAGGGGCACGCCGTGGAGCCTAGGTGGTTCAGCGGTCCCGCGCCTATGAAAAAGTTTGGAATTGGGCGGGCGGACGTGGGTTCCGCAACATGGACAGTGCATGCATGATGCCGTGGCCACTCGATCTGTGCGGAGCCTAGGGGGGCAGACTTGGGCCTTGATTGATGGCTCATACCCAGATACGCTCCCGGCGGCCGGGCTCCCTGCCCCTGCAATCTAGTCACTATTTTGCAAGTTTACCGCCCTCGTTTAAATATCAGTTAGACAATATCCTCTCCCCGATTCCACTCAATCCGAACCAAACACAATCCATGAATTCCACCGTCAAGCCGCCGTCGAGATTTTCCCAAGCAGCCCAAACCAGGTCCCCCCGGACGGTATGGGTTTGTACCGCCCTAGCGCTCGCCATCATCGCCTCGCCAGGCACCCGGGCAGCCGAAATCAAACCGCTCAAAGCCCTGCTCGTCATTGGTGGTTGCTGCCACGATTACGCGACGCAGAAGGATATTTTGAAAAAGGGCATCGAAGCACGTGCCAATGCGGTCGTGGATATTTGTTACGTGGCCGAAGACAACACCCATCCAAAACTACCTATCTACGGCAATCCCGACTATGCCGCAGGCTACGATGTAGTCATCCATGACGAATGTGCCGCTGATATCAATGAGCAGGCAGTGGTTGAGGGCGTGCTCAAGCCGCATCGCGAGGGCATCCCAGGCGTCAACCTGCATTGTGCCATGCATTGTTACCGCATCGGCAAGCCCGCCGATCCGGTGACCCTTGGCACGCCTCACGGACTGTGGTTTGAGTACCTCGGCCTCCAGTCGAGTGGCCACGGCGCACAACAACCGATTGCCATCACTTTCACCGATAAGGACAGCCCGATCGTCAAGGGGCTGGAAAATTGGACGACGATCAACGAAGAACTTTACAACAATATAAAGATTTTCGACGCCACCCACCCGCTAGCCCGCGGCAAACAGGGCAAGGACGAAACCTGCGTGGCCTGGACAAACCTCTACATGGGCAAAACCCGCGTTTTTAGCACCACCATCGGTCACAACAACGCCACCGTCCAAGACCCACGCTATCTCGAACTTGTGACGAATGGCTTGCTGTGGGCCTGTGACAAACTTGGCCCGGATGGCAAAGCGCTCCCAGGCTACGGCAAATAGTCCCATCGAGGAGGAGGCAAGGTATCCAGCTCAATACCGTTCGATTAAGAAATTCGAACCGAAGATCGTCGCAGATGAACCCAGAAAAATTGCACAGATCTCTCTGCATCTGCGTCTATCTGTGTTCATCGGCGGTTGAAATCTCTTCTCTTCAGGCTTAATCAAACCGTATTGGGCTGGATGCCTATCCTCTCATCTGCAGATAGGCTGGATGCCTGTGCTCCGCCCCTCCCGCCTTTTTCCGCCTCTCCATGGCACCCCTCACCCCGTGCGGGCCGCCGTCGCCCCGCGCCTTGCGACGTGAGGCGGTGGCCGCCCAAAAGCAAGGGGTAAAACCTTGTGCGAAATAAACACCGCCATAACTGTGATTGTTTCGTTAAATCTGCAGAATTTTCAACTTTTCATGCGGGTGCTTGCGAATGAGAGGCAGCCGTGCTATGCCCGCCTTGCATGGGACTGGCAGATCGAAATTACGGGCAGAGGGGCACTTGGGCACCGGTTAGGCTGGGCCAGCTGACGCCAGTCGTCAAATGGCTGATCACCATCAACGTGGCGATATTTTTTGGCGACAGCATGTTGTTTCATAACCGGCTGGGTAATTGGGGGTGCTTCACGATTGAATCGGCCATAGACAACGGCCGGATATGGGAATTTTTCACATTCCAATTCCTGCACGGGAGCGTCTTGCACGTCGTGTTTAACATGGCGGTGCTGTATATTTTTGGTCCGTGGGCCGAGCGCTGGTGGGGTGCGAGGCGGTTTTTGGCGTTCTATTTGCTGTGTGGTGTCGCCGGAGCAATTTTCTACACCCTTTTGGCGTTGATCGGCATTTTGCAGCCGCCGCCCGGCATGTCGTCACTGGATGGAATGCCGCTGGTCGGTGCCTCAGCTGGCATTTACGGTATTCTGGTGGGGGTGGCGGTTATCGCCCCCGACCTGCGGGTGCTTCTGTATTTTCCACCGATTGAAATGACGATGAGACAAGTGGCGATGGCCGTGCTGGCCATCGCGGCAGGCACCGTGATCCTAGACTTGGGCGACAATGCCGGTGGTGAAGCCGGCCACCTAGGTGGAGCCATCCTGGGGTATTTGCTGATGCGTCGGCCGGGCCTGCTGGGGTGGGCCGACTGGCACGGGGCCGCCGTTGAGATCATCCGCCCGAAAGCCTTTGGTGGGCGCGCAGAGGCAAAACTACGACCGCGCACACAGGTGGATCTGCACAGCCAGGCCGAGGTGGACCGGATTCTGGAGAAAATTTCTGCGCATGGGTTCCAGAGTCTGACCGATGCGGAGCGCCACCTCCTCCAAGAAATCGCCAAATCCATTCCTCCCGCACCATGACCGATGCCGCTATGATTGAAGCCCCGAATCCAGCGCTCCAACTGGCGCGGTTGCGGGCGATTATGCACCGGTTGCGGGCACCGGGTGGATGTCCATGGGACGCCGAACAATCACACGCTTCGCTCATTCCTAACCTCATCGAAGAGGCGTACGAGACCGTGGACGCGATCCAACGCAGCGATTGGATGCACCTGCGCGAAGAGCTTGGCGATCTACTCTTGCAGGTGGTTTTTCACAGCGAATTGGCTGAAGAAGCCGGCCATTTCAATCTCGACGACGTCGCCCGGGAAATTAGCGACAAGCTGATCCGACGCCATCCCCACGTGTTCGGCCACAGCGCAGCTGCCACCTCCGACGCCGTGCTCCAGCAGTGGGATGAAATCAAACGCGAGGAAAAAGGAGCCACCGAGCAGCCCTACCTCCACGGCATTGGCCAGGGACTTCCCGCCCTCATGCGCGCCGCCAAACTCCAAAAAAAGGCTGCAAAGGTCGGCTTCGATTGGCCTGACGAAAACGGCGTGCTCGCCAAAATCCGTGAAGAATCCGCCGAACTCCACCACGCCATCGCTAGCGGCGACCCACAGGCGATCGCTGAGGAAACCGGCGATCTCCTGTTTTCCATCGTCAATCTGACCCGTTTCCGGCAACTCGACCCGGAGCTGGTGATGGCCGCCGCTAACCGAAAATTTGAAGACCGCTTCGCCACCATGGAGCGTTTGCTCCAGTCCGGCGGCCTCAATCTCGAGGCTGCCACCCTGGACGAAATGGAAATGGCGTGGCAGAGGGCCAAGGCCCAGCTCATTGAGAAATCTCCCACCACCTAGGTTCTCCATGCATTCCGGGCCATCAACCCAATTCCAATTGCAGGGTGTCGCCTGCCTTGAGCACGATTTCGGCAAAATGAACCTCCGCCTGCCCAGGCAGCAAGGTCAAATCCGCTGCCAGCGGCTTGCTAGCCACAACCAGCACACAGGTGCTCGGCGGTCGGGAGCCTACGATGCCTAACGCGATTGTCCGCAAGCACAGGCTTCCCTGATGCAATGCAAGCTGCGCCCGCTGCTTGCCGGAAGTGGCTAGCTGGGTAAAGGTGCCCCAATCTTCGGCAGTGATGAAGGCGGCCTTGAAGTTGTCCGGGCTGATCCGTGGTGCGAAGCCCAAGCGCCCCTGCGGCCCGTGGTAAGGGTAACCGCATACTGTTAGAAATACCCCGAAGGCCACCATCGCCCGTGAATAATGGTCGCCACACTCGATTTCGTTGAATCAAATGGAAATTCGCCACAGGCCAACCAGCGAACGGGTAAGTCTGCGTTTGCGGATTTACAAACGAATTCTTCCACAGTTGGGCTGGGAAAATCCGCTTGTTGCAGGCAGAAATGCCGGAAGTTTGCCTCGTCGGGCAGCCTGGCCTTTACAAGTCGGTTGATCCCTGCCAAACCACCTGGAATTTAGCCGCCTTGCCGCCACCTATCCGCCCCACAACCATGCCCAAAGACACCTCCATCCACAAAATCCTCGTTATCGGCTCCGGCCCCATCGTCATCGGGCAGGGCTGCGAATTCGATTATTCCGGCGTCCAAGCGTGCAAAGCGCTCAAGGAGGAAGGCTACGAGGTCATTTTGGTCAACTCGAATCCGGCGACCATCATGACGGACCCGGAGTTTGCGAAGCACACCTACATCGAACCGATCACCCCAGAAGTGGTTGAAAAAATCATCATCCGTGAGAGGCCCGACGCCTTGCTACCGACGCTCGGCGGCCAAACGGCTCTCAATACCTCCATGGCTCTCTTCAAGTCGGGGGTTCTCGACCGCTACAACGTCCGCATGATCGGTGCCAACGCCGAGGCCATCGATAAGGGCGAAGACCGCCAGCGCTTCAAAGACGCCATGCTCAAAATCGGCCTCGACCTGCCGCGCTCCGGCACCGCTCACACGATCGAGGAAGCCAAAGTAGTCGCCGAAACAATCGGCAGCATGCCGCTGATCATCCGTCCAGCCTTCACCTTGGGCGGCCAAGGCGGCGGCATCGCCTACAACCGCGAAGAATTTGAGTACATTGTCACCTGCGGGCTCGACCTCTCACCCGTCTCCGAAGTGCTCATCGAAGAATCCCTCCTCGGCTGGAAAGAATTTGAAATGGAGGTCATGCGCGACCGCAACGACAATTGCGTGGTCATTTGCTCGATCGAAAACCTCGACCCAATGGGCGTGCACACTGGCGACTCCATCACCGTCGCCCCCATCCAAACGCTCACCGATCGCGAATACCAGGCCATGCGCGACGCATCGTTCGCTTGCATCCGCGAAATCGGCGTGGAAACCGGTGGATCTAACATCCAGTTCGCCACCGATCCGAGAACCGGCCGCATGATCGTCATCGAAATGAACCCGCGGGTGTCCCGCTCATCAGCCTTGGCCTCCAAAGCCACCGGTTTCCCGATAGCCAAGATTGCCGCGAAACTCGCCGTCGGTTACACGCTCGACGAATTGCCTAACGACATCACCCGGGAAACCCCCGCCTCTTTCGAACCGACCATCGATTACGTGGTGACCAAGGTGCCGCGCTTCACATTTGAGAAATTTCCGATGGCCAATCCGGTGCTCACTACCTCGATGAAGTCGGTGGGTGAGGCGATGGCCATCGGTCGCACGTTCAAGGAGAGCATGCAAAAATGCCTGCGCTCGCTGGAAACCGGCCGCTGGGGGTTTGGTTTCGACAAGAAGGATCCGCTAAGCCAACCCGCGACGAAATCACCCGCAAACTTCAAATCCCAAACGCCGAGCGCATCTTCTGGCTGCAAACCGCGTTCACCCACGGCTGGTCCATCGACGAAGTCCACGCCGCCTCCCAGATCGACCCTTGGTTCCTCCACCACCTCCAACAAATCGCCACCGAGGGGGGGAAGATGGGCTTCCAGCCCGTCATGGAAGACGGGCTGGAAGCCTGTCGTGAATGCGCTACAGGCTGGAAGCCTGACCTCCGCCGCCTCAAAAAACTCGGCTTCTCAGACCGCCAAATCGCACTGGCCCAAGGCACAACCGAAGACGCTATCCGTGCCCAACGCAAGGCCGCCGGCATCATCCCGACCTATCGATTGGTGGACACCTGCGCTGCCGAGTTTGAAGCCGCCACCCCCTATTTTTACTCGACCTACGGCGACGAAAACGAGGCCCGCCAGTCAGACAAAAAGAAAATCATCATTCTGGGTGGAGGTCCCAACCGGATTGGCCAAGGCATTGAGTTCGACTACTGCTGCGTGCATGCCGCCTTTGCGCTCAAAGAGTTGGGCTATGAGACCATCATGGTCAATTCCAACCCCGAGACGGTTTCCACCGACTACGACACATCCGACAAGCTCTTTTTCGAACCGCTCACCCTCGAGGATGTCCTCAATATCTGCGACCAAGAACAACCCCACGGCGTCATCGTCCAGTTTGGCGGCCAAACCCCTCTCAACCTCGCCGCCGACCTCGAACGCCACGGCGTGCCCATCATAGGCACCTCGCCCAAGTCCATCGAACAGGCGGAAGACCGTAAATTCTTCTCAGCCCTGCTGGATAAACTCGGCCTCAAGCAGGCCGAAGCCGGTACCGCCACCAACGAAGCCGAGGCCTTGGTGGTGGCCAACCGCATCGGTTACCCGGTGCTCGTGCGGCCGTCATTTGTGTTAGGTGGCCGTGCCATGATGATCGTCTATGGCGACGCGGAGTTATCCCGTTACATGCGTGAGGCGGTCACTGCCTCACCCGAACGACCGGTGCTGGTTGACCGGTTTTTGGACAATGCCACGGAGGTGGATGTCGATTGCATCAGCGACGGGGAAACCTCGGTGATTGGTGCCATCATGGAACACATCGAGCAAGCCGGCATTCACTCCGGCGACTCGGCCTGCGTGATTCCGAGTTTTTCGCTGACGGAAGCGATCAAAGCCGAGATCACCCGTGCCGCGATGGATCTGGCCAGGGAGCTCAAGGTCAAGGGCTTGATGAACATCCAATTTGCGGTCAAGGACGAGCAATTGTACGTCATCGAGGTGAATCCACGGGCGTCTCGGACGGTGCCGTTTGTCGGCAAAGCCACCGGGGTATCGCTGGCCAAGCTTGCCGCCAAAGTGATGGTGGGGGCCAAGCTCAAGGACTTGGGCTTCACCGAGACGATCCATCCGCCGCACTTTTCGGTCAAGGAGGCGGTGTTTCCGTGGAACCGCTTTCCGGGGATCGATATTGTGTTGGGGCCTGAAATGAAATCCACTGGCGAGGTCATGGGCATTGATCCTGATTGGGGCATGGCCTACGCCAAAGCCCAGATGTCCGCCTTCAACCCGCTGCCCACATCTGGCAACGTGTTTCTCTCGGTGGCTGACATCGATAAAGCCCGCGCGGTGGCCGTCGCCCACGATCTGGTGGGCCTCGGCTTCAAGCTATATTCCACCGGCGGCACCCATGCCCGGTTGACCGCTGAGGGCTTGCCATGCACCCGCGTTTACAAACTTGCTGAGCAGGCCCGGCCCAACGTCATCGACATGATGAAAAACCGTCAGATTCAATTTGTGGTAAACACGCCGAGTGGGCACGAGGCGCGTGAGGACGAGGTAAAGATTCGCTCGACGGCCATCGCCCAAAAAATCTCACACGCCACCAACCTGTCGGCCGCCGAAGCCTCCGTCAAAGCCATCCGCTCGCTCAAATCGCGCGAACTCACCGTCATGAGCATCCAAGAGTATCACGCCTGAGGCCCAACCTTATTTTTCGTCGGACGCCGCGACAGGCACTTCCTTGCCGAACAACTCCATCAGATAGGCAGGCTTCAACAATTCCGGGGTCACAATCGGGGCTTTTCCGGGCACCAATAGCACGTTGACCGGGATGGCAGAGCGGCCGTACTCGCGCAGCTGAGCTTCAATTTCCGGGCTGAATTTCGTCTTATCGGCCTTGAGTGGCACGATGTGTTTGGCCTTCATCAAGGCGATGACCTCGGGCGTGTAGGCCAGGCGCTTGTTGACCTGGCAAGTCGGGCACCACTGGGCGGTGAAGTCAATAAAGAGCGGCTGGCCTTTGGCTGCGAGTTCATCCACGCGCGCCGGTGACCATACTTCCCAGTGCAACGCATTGGGCTTGGGCTTGGGCGGCAAGGCCAGCAGAACCCCGCCGACCGCCAGTCCAAGAGTGAGGGCAAGCGCGAGGCGGCGCACCGCAGGTTCGCGGTGGGGCAAGTACCAGCGGCCGTAGATCCAAGCGGCCATGGCAATGCAGCTGAGCCCCAGAACTGGGTCGAGCAGGTTTTCCGGGCCAATTTGCACAGCGTAAACACAGAGGAAATAGCCAGCTGTGGCAAATAGCAGAAATGACATCCCTTGCTTGAAACTTTCCATCCAGACACCCGGCCGCGGCAGCAAATGCAACAACCCGGGAAAGATCGAGAGCACCAGATAGGGCAATGCCAGACCGAGGGCC